>JABFYB010000125.1 GCA_013361475.1 Hamadaea sp. | reverse complement strand
TTCATCGACACCCCGGGTCACGAGGCGTTCACCGCCATGCGTGCCCGTGGCGCCCAGGCCACCGACATCGTGGTCCTGGTCGTCGCGGCGGACGACGGCGTGATGCCGCAGACCATCGAGGCCCTCAACCACGCCAAGGCGGCCGACGTGCCGATCGTGGTCGCGGTGAACAAGGTCGACAAGCCGGAGGCCAACCCGGGCAAGGTGCGCCAGCAGCTCACCGAGTACGGGCTGGTCGCCGAGGAGTACGGCGGCGACACCATGTTCGTCGACATCTCCGCCAAGAGCCGGATCAACATCGACGGGCTGCTGGAGGCGGTGCTCCTGACCGCCGACGCCTCGCTCGACCTGCGGGCGCCGATCGACGGCAACGCGCAGGGCATCGCGATCGAGGCGCACCTCGACAAGGGTCGTGGCCCGGTGGCCACGGTGCTGGTCAACCGCGGCACGCTGCGGGTCGGCGACTCGATCGTGGCCGGAAACGCCTACGGGCGCGTCCGGGCGATGCTCGACGAGAACATGCAGCCGGTGCCGGAGGCGGGTCCCGCCCGTCCGGTCCTGGTCCTCGGTCTGACCGCGGTCCCGGGCGCCGGCGACACGTTCCTCGCCGCCGACGACGACCGGACGGTACGCCAGATCGCCGAGCAGCGGCAGGCCCGTAAGCGGGCGGCCGAGCAGGCGCGGCTGGCCGGCCGGGCGACGCTGGAGACGCTGCTCGAGAAGATCAAGGAAGGCGAGCGGACCACGCTCGACCTCATCATCAAGGGCGACGTCGCCGGTTCGGTGGAAGCTCTGGAAGACGCGCTGGTCAAGCTGCCGATTCCGGACGAGATCCAGCTTCGGATCATCCACCGGGGCGTCGGTGCGATCACCGAGAGCGACGTCAACCTGGCGTCGGCCTCGGCCGACTCGACGGCGATCATCATCGGCTTCAACGTCCGCCCGATGCAGTCGGCGCGGGAGATGGCCGACCGCAACGGCGTGGAGATCCGGTACTACACGGTCATCTACCAGGCCATCGAGGAGATCGAGGCGGCCCTCAAGGGCATGCTCAAGCCGGTCTTCGAAGAGGCCGCGCTGGGGTCGGCGGAGATCCGCGAGGTCTTCCGTTCGTCCAAGATCGGTCTCATCGCGGGTTGTATCGTCCGCGACGGTCTCCTCCGGCGCAACGCCAAGGCGCGCGTCATCCGCGAGGGCACGGTTGTGGCCGAGAACGTCACGATCACGTCGCTCAAGCGGTTCAAGGACGACGCGACCGAGGTCCGCGAGGGCTTCGAGTGTGGTCTGACGCTGGGCGGCTTCGGCAGCCCGCAGATCGGCGACATCATCGAGAGCTACGAGATGCGGGAGAAGCCGCGCGTCTGACGCTCGGCTCGCTGAGAAGCACGACAAGGGCGGTCACCTTCGGGTGGCCGCCCTTTCGCTTGCCGATCACTCGTTGCGCGGAAGAGTCGGGGAGCCGACTGGCCGGACGGGTCCGGGGCACTAGCATCGCGCCGTGGATCCGCGGCCGGGCGTCGTGATCAGCGCGAGTGACGACCGCGCCCTGTTTCTGCGGGCCGAGGAGGTCGCCGCCTATCGGGAGCTGGCGACGCTGGTCCGGCGGCGGCCGACGATCGCGGGTCCGCCGCTCGACCTGCCGGCGCTCGACCGCCTGGCCGAGGTGCTCACCGGCGAGGACGACATCCGGCTGACCGAGGCTGAGGCGGACTGCTTGGACCTGCTCCGGAACCAGACGGTCGTCCGGGCGGCGCTGCCGCTGCGTATCCGGCCGGTCTGTGTGGCGTGCGGGCTGGCCAGTGAGAAGCTGGTGAACCCGGCCCGGCCGACGAAGGCGGCGAGCAAGTCGGGCGAGGTCGCCGAGACGATCATCGAGAGCGTCGGCATGCTCGCGGCGAATCCGGTGCTCGCCGTGGTCCGGTTCGTCGGCGGGATGGGGCAGATCCGCGCGGACGTGCAGGCCGACCTGCCGGTGTGCGTACGGTGTGACGGGATCGAGTTCGATTCGCACGCGGTCACCTTCTGCCCCGGCTGCCGGGCCCTGCGGGAGGAATCCGTGCTGGTCACATGCCCGGACTGCGGCGAGGACTTCGCGGTCGGCCGGGACGCCCGGACGTTGTGGACACCGCGGGACCAGGCCGTCGGCGCCGGGCGGCTGGCATACGCGGCGGAACGGTTGAGCCTCGCCGCCGGGCAGCTGGAGAACTCGCTCTACAGCGGGCAGAAGGAACAGCTCATCGCCGGGCTCGTGGCCGGGGACGAACCGATCGCCCTCGTCCGATGTGGACGTCCGACGGACACCATGCGCGGCGTCGCGCTACTGCTCACGACCGGCGGCCTCGGCTGGTCCCATGAGCTGATGACGTCCAAGACCGTGGGCGGCACGGTCCGCTGGTCCCAGGTCACGGCCGTCCACCTGTCCGGGCCGCTGGGCCAGCAGGCGTTGGCCCTGCTCGTACGCGATGAGCCGCCACTGGTCTTCAACCGGTTCAAGGGGAACGGGGTGCAATTGGGCGACCGCGTCTGCGACTTCACCGCGCCCGGGCTGCACCGGCTCGTCTGCGAGTTGTCCGGGCTGCCCTGGGAGCCGCCCACGATGCCGGTGTCCCCGGCGCCGCCGCTTCCCTTGCCGTCACCGCCTCCAGCGCAGTCAACGACACCACCACTGCCGCCGCCACCGCCACCACCAGCGCTGGTTCCGCAGCAGCGGCCGCCCGGCTGGTACCCGGATCCGTGGCGCCAGGTCCGGGCCCGCTGGTGGGACGGCCGCCGCTGGACGGATCACGTCCAGCGGTGACGGTAGGATCTCTACTCCGTGGGTACTGAATACGCGCTGCTCGTCGCGCCGTCCGCCAACCGGGTCTACACACAGTCCGCGCCCGATCTGACGAGAGCCGAGCTGGCCGCGTTCTCCACCGGAGCCCTGGAGGGGCGGCTCGGCCCCGCCTCGCCGCGCGATCTCGGCGGCCAGACCTACCTCGTCTTCGCCACCGAGGAGCCGCTGAGCCCGGTAGACCTGGCCATCCTGGGCAACCTGTCGAGCGGGCTGGCCCTCTTCGAGCTGATCACCGGCGACCTGCTGCGCCCGATCGCGACGCCCGGACTGGACAAGTTCGACGACGACCTGATCACGATCCCGAAGTACGCCGGGAAGACCAACGAGAACTTCACCAAGCTTCTGCTGAACGTGACCGCCCTGGCCAGCGCCTGGGGCGGCGACTTCGGCTCCCGGGCGTTCACCGTGCTGGACCCGGTCGCCGGGCGCGGGACGACGCTGAACCAGGCGCTCATGTACGGCTGGAACCCGATCGGCATCGAGATCGACGGGAAGGACTTCGAGGCGTACGCCGGATTCCTGAAGACCTGGCTGCGCCGCAAGCGGGTGAAGCACCGCGCCGAGATCACCCCCGTACGCCGGGAGGGCCGCCGGCTCGGCCGTCGCCTGGACGTCGAACTCACCTCCGACGGCAGGACCCTGACGTTCTTCGAGTCGGACACGACCCAGGCTCGGGCGCTGATGAAGCGACAGGTCGCCGATCTGCTGGTGGCAGATCTTCCCTACGGCGTGGTCCACGGCTCGCGTACCACCAAGGGCTTGGAGCGAGGACCGGCGGAGCTGTTGTCGGCCGCGCTGCCCGGGTGGATCGAGCTGATCCGGCCGGGGGGAGCCGTGGGCCTGTCCTGGAACACGCACGTGGCACCGCGCGAGCAGGCGGTTGAGCTGCTGGAGCGGCACGGCCTGGCGGTCTTCGAGCCGGCCGGGCTGGAGCACTGGGTTGATCAAGGAATAACTCGGGACGTGGTAGTGGCCCGCCGCTCGTAACATGGATCTTCGTGTTCACTGGAACTGCGCTCTTCGACCTGTTGTTGCCGGGTGACTCGCGCTCGCTGAAGGACAAGCGGGGTTACCTGCGCCCGATCCTGGCCCTGCTCCGCAAGTACGAGGTGAGCGCGGCCGAGGTCGGTGACCAGGACCGGCACGGGCGCGCGCAGCTCGGGGTGGCGATCGTGGCCGCCGACGCCGCCCACGTCCGCGAGGTCCTGGACCACTGCGAGCGGGCGGTCGCCGGACGGCCCGAGATCGAGCTGCTCTCGGTCAAGCGCCGGGTCATCGGCGACGACGACTTCTAG
>JABFYB010000326.1 GCA_013361475.1 Hamadaea sp. | reverse complement strand
GCAAGCACACCTGAGTGGAGTGACCATGCAACTCGGACTCATCGGCCTCGGCAAGATGGGCGGCAACATGCGTGACCGCCTGCGCGAGGCCGGTCACGAGGTCGTCGGCTTCGACCGCAACCCCGACCTGTCGGACGCGGCGAGCCTGGAAGAGCTGGTCGGCAAGCTGCAGGCGCCGCGCGCGATCTGGGTGATGGTGCCCGCCGGTGTCACCGAGGCCACCATCGACGCGCTCGCCTCGTTGCTGAGCGAGGGCGACATCGTCATCGACGGCGGCAACTCCCGGTTCTCCGACGACGGTCCCCGGGCCGAGAAGCTCGCCGAGTCCGGCATCGGCTACATCGACGCCGGGGTCTCCGGTGGTGTCTGGGGCAAGCAGAACGGCTACGCGCTCATGGTCGGCGGCTCGGACGCCGACGTCGCCCGGCTCATGCCGATCTTCGAGTCGCTGAAGCCCGCGGGCGAGTTCGGATTCGTGCACGCCGGTCCGGTCGGCGCCGGTCACTACGCCAAGATGGTCCACAACGGCATCGAATACGGCCTCATGCACGCATACGCGGAGGGCTTCGAGCTGCTGGAGGCGTCCGAGCTGGTGCAGAACGTGCCGGGCGTCTTCCGGTCGTGGCGCGAGGGCACGGTCATCCGGTCCTGGCTGCTGGACCTGATGGACAACGCGCTCACCGCCGACCCGCACCTCGACCAACTCAAGGGCTACGCCGAGGACACCGGCGAGGGCCGCTGGACGGTCGAGGAGGCCATCCGCCTCGCGGTGCCGATGCACGTCATCGCCGCCTCGCTGTTCGCCCGGTTCGCCTCCCGGCAGGACGACTCCCCGGCGATGAAGGCGATCGCGGCGCTCCGCAACCAGTTCGGCGGGCACGCCGTCACCAAGAGCTAGCTCCGTCATGTACGTTCGCCGGCTGGAGCTCGTCGACATCCGCTCGTACGCGCGGGTGGCCGTCGACCTCCAGCCGGGGCCGAACGTGCTCGTCGGCCCGAACGGTGTCGGCAAGACCAATATCGTCGAGGCGATGGGTTACGTCGCCACCCTGTCCAGTCACCGGGTCGCCACCGACGCGCCACTGGTCCGGGCAGGTGCGGCCAGCGGCGTGATCCGGTGCGCGATCGTGCACGAGGGTCGCGAGCTGCTGGTCGAGTTGGAGCTCGTGCCGGGCAAGGCCAATCGCGCCCGGTTGGGCCGGTCTCCCGTACGCCGGGCCCGGGACGTCCTCGGCGCGCTGCGCCTCGTCCTGTTCGCCCCGGAGGATCTCTCCCTCGTCCGCGGGGATCCCGCCGAGCGCCGTAAGTATCTGGACGAGCTGCTCGTCCTGCGGCAGCCCCGGATGGCGGCGGTCCGATCGGACTACGAACGGGTGCTCAAACAACGCAACGCGCTGCTCCGTAGCTCCTACCTGACCCGGCGGGTCACCAAGTCGGCCGGCGACCTGTCGACACTCGACGTCTGGGATCAGCATCTCGCTCAGCACGGCGCGACACTGCTCGCTGCCCGGCTGGCGTTGGTCGACGCGTTGGCGCCGCACCTGGCGAAGGCGTACGACGCGGTGTCGGGCGGCGGCGCGCTGCCGGGAGCCGCCGCGAGCGCGGTATATCAGGGCACGGTCGCCGAACCCACCCCGGAAGCAGTGCTCTCGGCGCTGAAGGACGCTCGCCAGTCCGAGGTCGACCGGGGCATGACGCTGGTCGGCCCGCATCGGGACGAGCTCGCCCTGTCCCTGGGGCAGCTGCCCGTGAAGGGATATGCGAGTCACGGCGAATCGTGGTCCTTCGCCCTGGCGTTGCGGCTGGCGGCGTACGAGTTGTTGAGAGCGGACGGCCTGGAGCCGGTCCTGGCCCTGGACGACGTCTTCGCGGAGCTGGACAGCGGCCGGCGCCAGCGGCTGGCCGCGCTGGTCGGCGACGCGGCCCAGGTGATCGTGACGTGCGCCGTCGCGGCCGACGTGCCCGACGAACTCGCGGGCGTCCGCTTCACCGTCACCCCGGGAGAGGTGCACCGTGAGTGACGAGGAACTCAAAGGCCCGGAGTTGGCGCGGGCCGTGCTGGACGCGGCGAAGGCCAAGCGGGTGGCGCGCGCGGCTCAGCCGCGCAAGTCGCCGGAGGAGTATCGCCCGCGTGGTTACAGCGGGCCTGGCCCCGACCCGCGCGACCCGGCGAAGTTCGGCGACGTGCTGGCCCGGCTGATCAAGGCCCGCGGCTGGCAGAAACCGGCCGCCGAGGCGACCGTGTTCGGCGCGTGGGAGAAGGTGGTCGGCCCGGAGATCGCGGCCCGCTGCCGCCCGGTCAAGCTCGAGGAAAAGGAGCTGACGGTCGAGGCGGAGTCCACGGCCTGGGCCACACAGTTGCGGGCGATCGCGCCGACGATCATCAAGCGGATCGCCGCCGAGGTGGGCAACAACGTCGTGGTGCGGGTCCGCATCCACGGCCCGGCCGCGCCGTCCTGGTCCAAAGGTCCTCGACGGGTACGCGGACAGGGGCCGGGCGACACCTACGGCTGAGCCGGCGCGCCCGTCAGAACTCGGCGTAGACGGCGAAGCCGCGGTCGGCGCAGCGCCGGTAGAAGCTGGCGAGCACGGCCAACTCCGAGAGCGGGAAGCTCCATTGCGGCGCCCCGCCGTCGTCGTCGCGCAGCGCGTCGAGCCGTCCTTCCAGCCACTTGAGCTGCTGCTCGGCCAGCCGACCCTCCGAGAGCGCTGTTCTCAGCACTTCGGCGACGGTGTCGAAGGTGACCGTCGCGCCCAGGCCGGCGTGACCGGTGACGAACTTCTCCAGACCGCCCGCGATCCACGCGCAGGTGTCCGGGTCGATCACCGGGTCCTCGTCCTCGGCGGCCGCGTCAGTGGCGTAGAGCACGCCTTCGAGTCCCAGCAGCAGGTCGATAAGCTCGGTGTACGCCGTGGCCCGGACGGTGCCGGTGCGGGCGATGTGCCCGGCCAGGGCGGCGGTCGGGGCCTCGGTCGAGGGCTTCTCCGCGATGCCGGCGAAGTCGACGAACTCGGCCGGGGCGACCGGGTCGTAGAAGCGGCCGGTCGCCGGCCACTGCACGGCGACGTTGTCCAGCCCCATCGTCAGTCCCCTTCGGTGTGGTCGTCCGGCCAGGAGTGCCTGCGCCGGACGTGATTGCCGACGGCCTCCCGGCGGCAAGGCATCACAGCCACGCGGGCAACCTACGGCATCCCGCCGACACTGCGCTATCCCGCGCGGGGTCTGTGATTCGGGCGGCTGTCCGGTGCCGGACAGGGCGACCGGACGCGGCCGGTTTGAGCGCACCCGCGTAGGGGGAGTTGCGGACGGGCGTGTTCGGGCCGCTACGGAGCCGTCAGGTACGCCTTCGGAGCCATTCAGATGCGACTCGGCGGGTGCCGCGCAAGCAGGATGTCGGTGTCACCCAGTAGGATTGCGGAGGCAGTCGCTCGGCTTGGATGGGCACGGCTGCCGACAGGCATTAACGGAAGGACGAGCGTGGCCGCGTCTAACAAGCAGGATTACAACGCCGCATCACTCACTGTTCTCGAGGGTCTCGAAGCGGTGCGCAAACGGCCCGGCATGTACATCGGTTCCACCGGTGAGCGGGGCCTGCACCACCTGGTCTGGGAGATCGTCGACAACGCGGTCGACGAGGCGTTGGCGGGCTACGCCGACACCATTGACGTGGTGCTCCTGGCCGACGGAGGGGTGCGGGTCACCGACAACGGCCGTGGTCTCCCGGTCGACATCCACCCCAAGATGAAGATCCCCGGCACCGAGGTCGCCTTCACCCAGCTGCACGCGGGTGGCAAGTTCGACGGGAAGGCCTACGCCGTCTCCGGTGGTCTGCACGGTGTGGGTGCGGCCGTCGTGAACGCCCTGTCGACCCGGGTGACCCTGGAGATCCGTCAGCAGGGACACGTCTGGCGGCAGGAGTTCGTGCGCGCCAAGGCCGGACCGCTGGAGAAGGGCGAGAAGGCCACCGACACCGGTTCGGCCGTCACCTTCTGGCCGGACGGCGACATCTTCGAGACCACCGAGTTCTCGTTCGAGACGATCTACCGCCGGCTCCAGGAGCGCGCGTTCCTGAACCGCGGCCTCAAGATCAGCCTGCGGGACGAGCGCAAGGAGGACGCCGAGCCGACCGAGGTGACCTTCCTCTACAAGGGCGGCATCGCCGACTTCGTCCGGCACCTCAACGCGACCAAGACGCCGATCCACAAGTCGGTCGTCGAGTTCGGCGCCGACGGCGACGGACACGCCGTCGAGGTCGCGATGCAGTGGAACGAGTCCTACGGCGAATCGGTCTACACGTTCGCCAACATGATCAACACCCATGAGGGCGGTACGCACGAGGAGGGCTTCCGGGCCGCGCTGACCACCGTCATCAACAAGTACGGCATCGACAAGAAGCTGCTCAAGGGTGACGACAAGCTCTCCGGTGAGGACATCCGGGAAGGCCTGACCGCCATCGTCTCGGTGAAGGTCGCGAACCCCCAGTTCGAGGGTCAGACGAAGACCAAGCTGGGCAACACTGAGATCAAGAGTTTCGTCCAGAAGGTCTGCAACGACCGGCTGGCCGACTGGCTGGAGCGCAACCCGGCCGAGGCGAAGACCGTCATCACCAAGGCGTCGCAGGCCGCCCGCGCCCGTATCGCCGCCGCCCAGGCGCGCAAGCTGGCCCGGCGTAAGTCGCTGCTGGAGTCCGGTTCGATGCCGGGCAAGCTGGCCGACTGCCAGTCCACCGACCCCCGCGAGTGCGAGCTGTTCATCGTCGAGGGTGACTCGGCCGGCGGCTCGGCGAAGCAGGGCCGGGACCCGAAGATCCAGGCCATCCTGCCGATCCGCGGCAAGATCCTGAACGTCGAGAAGGCCCGCATCGACAAGGTGCTCAAGAATAACGAGGTCCAGGCGCTGATCACCGCGCTGGGCACGGGCATCCACGACGACTTCGACATCGAGAAGCTGCGCTACCACAAGATCGTGCTGATGGCCGACGCCGACGTCGACGGCCAGCACATCCAGACGCTGCTGCTGACCCTGCTGTTCCGGTTCATGCGGCCGCTGGTCGAGCTGGGCCACGTCTACCTGGCGTCCCCGCCGCTCTACAAGATCAAGTGGAACAAGAAGGGCGACGACGCGCAGTACGCGTACTCCGACCGTGAGCGCGACGGACTGATCGCGCTGCGCCAGGAGAAGCGGGCGAACGCCAAGCCCGACGACATCCAGCGGTTCAAGGGTCTGGGCGAGATGAACTACCCGGAGCTGTGGGAGACCACGATGAACCCGGCCACCCGGACGCTGCGCCACGTCACCCTCGACGACGCGGCAACAGCGGACGAGCTTTTCAGCGTCCTGATGGGCGAGGACGTGGAGGCGCGGCGTTCGTTCATCCAGCGCAACGCCAAGGACGTGCGGTTCCTGGACATCTGACCCCCACCCCGACCTCGCAGGCTGACTACGCAAGGACATCACAGAAGTGACTGAGACTCCGTTCGAGGAGAACGCCGAAGAAATCGCCGCAGAGGCGACGGAACGGAACCGCATCGAGCCCGTCGGGCTCGAGGTGGAGATGCAGCGCTCCTTCCTTGACTACGCGATGAGCGTGATCATGAGCCGGGCGCTGCCGGATGTGCGGGACGGCCTCAAGCCGGTGCACCGCAAGATCCTGTACGCGATGTACGACTCGGGCTACCGGCCGGACCGCGGCTACGTCAAGTGCTCGCGCGTCGTCGGCGACGTGATGGGTCAGTTCCACCCGCACGGCGACAGCGCGATCTACGACACCCTGGTCCGGATGGGCCAGCCGTGGTCGCTGCGGTACCCGCTGATCGACGGCAACGGCAACTTCGGCTCCCCGGGCAACGACCCGGCGGCCGCCATGCGGTACACGGAGGCGCGCCTCTTCCCGCTGGCCATGGAGCTGCTCCGGGACATCGACGAGGACACCGTCGACATGGTCCCGAACTACGACAACCGCACGACCGAGCCCACGATCCTGCCGGCCCGGTTCCCGAACCTGCTGGTCAACGGCTCTGAGGGCATCGCGGTCGGCATGGCCACCAAGATCCCGCCGCACAACCTGCGGGAGATCGCCGAGGCCGTGCAGTGGTGCCTGGCGAACCCGGAGGCGGACGAGGCCACCACGCTCGACGAGCTGATCAAGATCGTCAAGGGCCCCGACTTCCCGACGCACGGCTTGATCGTCGGCGTCGCCCCGATCGAGGAGGCGTACCGGACGGGTCGCGGCTCGATCCGGATGCGCGCGGTGGTCGAGGTCGAGGAGGACAAGCGCGGGCGTACCTGCCTCGTCGTCACCGAGCTGCCCTACCAGGTGAACCCGGACAACCTGGCCGAGCGGATCGCCGACCTGATCAAGGAGGGCAAGCTCGCCGGCATCTCCGACATCCGAGACGAGTCCTCCGGGCGTACCGGTCTGCGGCTGATCATCGTCCTCAAGCGGGACGCCGTCGCCAAGGTCGTCCTGAACAACCTCTACAAGCACACGCAGTTGCAGGAGACGTTCGGCGCCAACATGCTGGCGCTCGTCGACGGCGTACCGCGCACGCTCAACCTGGCCCAGTTCGTCCGGCACTACGTGGCGCACCAGATCCTGGTGATCCAGCGGCGTACCGCCTTCCGTCTCCGCAAGGCGGAGGAGCGCGCGCACATCTTGCGTGGTCTGGTCAAGGCGCTCGACCAGCTCGACGAGGTCATCGCCCTGATCCGGCGGTCGCCCACGGTCGAGGAGGCCCGCAACGGCCTCATCCAGCTCCTGGACATCGACGAGATCCAGGCCACCGCGATCCTCGACATGCAGCTGCGCCGCCTGGCCGCACTGGAGCGTCAGAAGATCATCGACGAGTTGGCCAAGATCGAGATCGAGATCGCCGACCTCAAGGACATCCTGGCCAAGCCCGAGCGGCAGCGGAAGATCGTCTCCGACGAGCTCACCGAGATCGTCAACAAGTGGGGCGACGAACGCCGGACGAAGATCGTCCCGTTCGACGGCGAGGTCTCCATGGAGGACCTCATCGCGCGCGAGGACGTCGTCGTGACGATCACCCGCACCGGGTACGCCAAGCGGACGAAGGCCGACCTCTACCGCTCGCAGAAGCGCGGTGGCAAGGGGGTGTCCGGAGCGACGCTGCGGCAGGACGACATCGTCAGCCACTTCTTCGTCTGCTCCACACACGACTGGATCCTGTTCTTCACGAACAAGGGCCGGGTCTACCGGGCCAAGGCGTACGAGCTGCCGGAGGCCTCGCGGGTGGCCAAGGGCCAGCACGTGGCCAACCTCCTGGCGTTCCAGCCGGAGGAGCAGATCGCTCAGGTCATCGAGATCCCGAACTACGGCGTGGCCCCCTACCTGGTCCTCGCCACGAAGAACGGTCTGGTCAAGAAGACCGCGCTGACCGAGTTCGACTCGAACCGGTCCGGCGGCATCATCGCGATCAACCTGAAGGACGACGACGAGCTCGTCGGCGCGGCGCTGGCCGGGTCGGAGGACGACCTGCTGCTCGTCAGCAAGCACGCCCAGGCCATCCGGTTCAAGGCGACCGACGAGGCGCTGCGCCCGATGGGCCGGGCCACCTCCGGCGTCATCGGCATGCGGTTCGGCGACGGCGACGAGCTGCTGGCCATGGAGGTCGTCCAGGAGGGCATGGAATTCGACGTTCTGGTCGCCACGAATGGCGGTTACGCCAAACGGACCCCGATCGACGAATATCCTGTACAGGGTCGCGGCGGAAAGGGAGTTCTCACCGCTAAGATCACCGAGCGCCGTGGCGGACTGGTCGGCGCGGTCGTTATCAGCCCGGAAGATGAACTCTTCGCCATTACGAGCAACGGCGGAGTTATACGAACTCCGGTGAAGCCTGTACGGCGGACGCGCGATCGGAACACAATGGGTGTGAAGCTCATGGACCTCCCAGAGGGCGTAACCATCGTCGCGATTGCTCGCAATGCCGACGAACCGGACGAACAGGACTAATGGATGACGGAGACACAGGCGATGTCGGGTGCCGCGGGGGCCTCGGCGAATCCGGTCGATGAGGGTGACGCGGAGGCGAACGCCTCGGCTGCCCGGACGGCCGTCGGTCGCGCGACAGTCCCCGCAGACACCATCACGTCGGCCGGTGAGGAAACTCCAGCGGGCCCCGGAGACACCGCTCCTGGGCGGTCCCCGTCCGCTGAGGCTTCCAAGGCCGAGACCACAGGCAGCAGCACGACGAGTTTCACCCGCCCGCCGGGGATGACTCCGCCTGCGGAGCGTCCGCCGGCCGGGGCACCGCCCCGCGGCGCGGCGACCGTCGGGCGTACCCCGCTGAAATCGGTCCAGGCAGCCGGTCAGCTGGGCGCGGCCCGGGTGACCGAGGCTGTCCGCGCGGCCCGATCCAACGTGAGCGCCGCCGCCTCCCGCGGCCCGCGGCGCGCGCGTCTGGCGGTCAAGCGGATCGACCCGTGGTCGGTGATGAAGTTCTCGTTCGCCGTGTCGCTCGTCCTCTTCCTGGTCGTGATCGTCGCGACCTCCGTGCTCTACCTGGCGCTGAACGCGATGGGTGTCTTCGACTCCATCAACAGCAGCATCGGTGAGCTGGCCAGCTCCAGCGGTGGTGGTTCGACCGCGGGCGACTTCAAGATCACGGCGGGTGGCGTCATCGGCACCGCGGCCCTGATCGGTGCGGTCAACGTGGTGCTGTTCACCGCACTGGCCACGCTCGGCGCGTTCATCTACAACGTCTGCTCCGACCTGGTCGGCGGCATCGAGGTGACGCTCGCCGAGCGCGACTGACCAACGAAACGAACGCGGCCGGGTGGCATCCATGACCACCCGGCCGCGCCACACCGATACCGATTTGGGTCGGACCCAGATCGTGCGGTAAGGTTCGTTGTCGCTGAGGGGCTATAGCTCAGTCGGTTAGAGCGCAGAGCTGATAACTCTGAGGTCGCTGGTTCGATTCCAGCTAGCCCCACCCTTCACCCCATGGCACGAGCGCCGTCTCGACGAGCACAAAGGTGTGCATCATGTGGAAGAAGCTTCTGATCATCGCTGGTGTCGTCGGCGCGGCCGCGCTCATCGCGAAGAAGGTCAAGGACGCCAACCACGATCGGGCGGTCTGGCACGAGGCGATCACCGCCACGGACGCTCGCTAGCCCGGGGGTCGACCTGATCCGCTGTGGTAGAAATGCTCACAGCGTCGGGGCCTTAGCTCAATTGGCAGAGCACCGCCTTTGCAAGGCGGGGGTTAGGAGTTCGATTCTCCTAGGCTCCACTCCTCACCTCGCGCGGAGCGCCGCCATTCCCGCCGGGACGGCGAGAATGGCGATCTCCACTCCGAACAGCATCCGCTGCAGCAGTCCGTCGATCGGGTACTGCTGAAGGAATTGGGCGACGCTCCAACTCGGAGCCATGTCCGGCAGGCGGCTCGCCAGGCAGCCGAGCATCAGTACGCAGCCGGCCACCGACAGCAGCCGCACCGACGTCGCCGCTCGCCCCGAACCGGTACGCAGCCGCCCCGCCAGGAAGAGTCCGGCGATCGGGAGGATGCCCAGTACGCCTACGGCCGCGAACCGGTGAATCCAGCCCGATGTCGACGTGACCGCGGCACCGGGATCGGTCGGGAACAGCGCCACGAGGACGACCGAGACGATCCACGCGCTCATCAGCGTCGCAGGCATCCCGCGGAGGCGTACGCCGATCCGGCGGGCCCCGGTGACGACTGCGGTTCCGGCGAATGCCAGCGCGAACACCGCTCCCGTGAACAATGTGGCCGCCCCGGCTCCGGCGTAGACGTAGAGGCTGGCCGGTGTCGCGAAGGGATTCACCTCGTCGGTGTACGCGAAGATCAGCACCAGCATCGAGATCGCCGACGCCGCCAGGGTGAGGAGGGCGGCCTTGCCGTTGCCGACGACATCGACAATCGTGTCTGTCGGCCGCCGGTAGACCTCGGGGTACGTCGCGTAATTCGCCATGGATCAAGGCTCGAAGATTCGGCCCATTTTCCGAATCCGGCGGCCTGGAGACTTCGAGGTCGGGGTAACCCCACCCGGTTCCTGCGGCAGCCCCGAGGGCGACGAAGAAAGCGAGGGCGCCCCCGGCCGGGGACGCCCTCACTGTGGTGGTGCTTGATCAGTTGGTCAGCGGACGTGCCGGGGCACCGCCGACCGTCGTGGCTCCGGTGGTTCCGTTGCCGGTCACTCCCTGGACACCGGCGACTGTGGAGCTCGCGGTACCCGGGTAGAGGTAGTAGGTGCCGACGACGTCAACCACGAGGTTGATCGTCCCCTGGAGGTTGTGGACGTTGAACGCCTGGTTCGCGTCGACCAAGGTGATCGCGGCGTTCGAGACGATGGTTCCCTTCGCCGGGTTCAGGTTGCTGACCCCGGGCCGAGACATGTCCGCCGACCAGACGGTCAGCACCGTGTTGAGGGTCGGGAGAATGCCGGTGACGTTCAGCGCGAGCGCTTCCGTCGTGTTCGGGGCGACCGCGTCCGGCGTGGTGATCTTCGCGACGCTGTTGGCGCCCAGGGCACGCGGCGTGCCCTGGCCGATGCGGCTGTCCGCGATCCGGGTGGGAGCCATCGGCGTGAACCGAAGGCCGTCGGACAGGGAGCCGTCGTCGATGATGCCGACGAGGTCGACCACGACGTGCGTATTCTGCGAGGTGTAGACGCCGAATCCGGCGACGGATCCGTCGGATACGCAGTCCCAGCACGTGTAGGTCGGAACGACCGCCAGGTTGGGCACGACCTTCCCCGCCGCGTAGTTGACCGTCGAGGCGTTCGGCAGGCTCGAGTTGCTGTCCCACGCGGTGAGGAAGCCGGCCCGAGTCGGCGTGACGGCGGTGATGTTGAGGACCACTGCCGTGATGTGCGTGTTGAGGCTCCGGTTCACGTAGCCCACCCACAGCGGCAGGTAGTAGCCGGCGGGAAGCATGCCGCCCGCCGACCGGGTGTCGAAGATGCGCTTCGGGGTGGTCGGCTGGTACTGCCCGCCGATGTGGCCGGTGCTGGCGAGCGGGTCGTTGTTGGCCGCGTAGTAGCCGCTGACGTCGACGACCACGTGGGTGTAACCGGAGTTGTTGTAGATGGTCACCTTGCCACCGGTGCCGACCTTGACCGTCACCGAGTTGGAGCCCAGCCAGCCCTTGGCGAAGTTGACGGACGAAGCCGTCGGGCGGGCGACGCCCGTCGGGTAGACCGTCAGGTAGCTGTTGGCGGTCGGTCCGGTCACGGTGACGTTGAGCACGACCGACCCGACGCCCGTGGCCGGTACGCCGCCCCGGCCGGTCACCTGCAGGTTGATGACCTTGCCCGGACCGAGTGGCGCCTTCGCCGCGCCGTTGCCCGTACGCGTGTCCAGGATCCGGGTCGGCGGCAGGGCGTAGTAGGTGCCCGCGGCTCCGATACGCCCGTTCACCGTCAGGTTCGTCTGACGGTGGCCCAGCGCGGTGTTGTCCGGCAGGGTGAGCGTCGCGGACTGCTGGTACTGCTTCAGCGGCGTGGTACCGATCGTCACCGTGCAGCTGGCGCCCGGCTGGAGGGTGGTGCCCGAGCAGCCGTCGGTCACGATCTTGAACGACGTCGCGCCGGTTCCACCGAGGGCGGCGGTGCCGAGGACGACTGGATCGCTGCCCTTCGCGGTGACCGTGTACGGCAGCGTCGTCCCGGTGCTGCCGATGTCCCGGGTCCCGAAGTCGAGGTTCGACGTGTTCGTCGAGGCCGCGACGTAACCGATGCTGGAATTCCAGCGGACCTCGCCCGTGATCGGCTGACCGGACAGCTCGCAGTCGAAGCTGTAGGTCGCCGCGAAGGAGGTCAGGTTGTGAGTGTCCGCGTCGCGAGTCACCTGCCGAACGGTGATCGATCCGCCGCTCTGGTTGCAACCGTGCCCGTTGGACGACATGTCCAACAGCGCATGGGTGCTGTCGGCGAACCGGGCGGCCGGATAGGTCTGGCCTTCGGTCCAGGTCTGGTCCGTCGGCGGCTGGGCACTGAGGGAACCGAAGCCTTCGCCGGTCACCGGATCGGTGGCCCAGATGCCGAAGCCTTCGCCGCTGACAGTGGTGTGCACCGTCGCTCCGTCGTAGACACCGGACTTCTCGACGGGCCAGCCGCCGTTCTGTCCGAGGTCGACCACGAACACGGTGTAGGGCGCGGCCGCGGCGACGCTCGCTGGAGTACCGAGTACGGCAGTCGCCGTGACCAGGGCACCAGCAAGCAGGGTGCGCGAGAATCGCATGATGACCCCGTGAGTCTGGTAGAGGGTTGGTGGATAAAAGCATCACAAGATAAGCCCCGCCCTCGGCGTCAGGCAATCGATCATCGCGGCCGAGATTCACCGCATCCGGCCGCCGATGTGAAGCTCGGCTGACTCCGTCACGTCTCATCCGGATGGAATCTGTCGGGAGGAGGCGGCAACCTCGACAGCACGGCGGACGTCTCTCACCATGGAGACACCAGCACCCTGAAGGGGGTTGATCGCCGTGGGACAGTTGACTGCCGTCCGGCCGGATCAGGCTGAGCACGTCGACGAGTTCGACGCCTTCGTCCGCGCGCGCAAGCCCGCGCTGCTGCGGGCGGCGTACCTGCTCACCGGGGATCAGCACCTGGCTGAGGACCTCGTGCAGACTGCTCTCGCGCGGACGCACGGCTCCTGGAACCGGCTGAACGACAGCGGCAACGCCGAGGCGTACACCCGGAAGGTGATGTATCACCTGCAGGTGAGCTGGTGGCGGCGGCGCCGGGTGGCGGAGGTGCTGCCCGGGGAGTTGCCGGACCGGCAGCGTAGCCGGATCGCGGAGGATTCCGGCCAGATCACGCTGCGGATCACCCTGCGGGCGGCGCTGTTGCGGTTGACCGCGAAGCAGCGGGCAGTGCTCGTCCTGCGGTTCTTCGAGGACCGCAGTGAGGTGGAGGCGGCGGACGCCCTCGGGGTGAGCGTCGGAACCGTGAAGTCGCAGACCTCCAAGGCCTTGGCTCGCCTGCGGGAGATCGCGCCCGAGCTCGAAGGTCTGATGATCGGCGGCTCGTCGAAGTGAGCGAAGTGAGTCAGGTCGACGACACCTTGCGAATCCTGCTCCGAGATCTGGCGAAAGAGTCCGCGCGCCCGACGATCAGGTCCGGGCGCCGGATGTCGACACGGCATGGCACAGTGTCCGCCATGCCGTCCCTGAGTACTCGAATCATCGTCGCCCTGTCCGTCGTCTACGGCGGTGCCGTCGCGGTCCTGGCGATTCTCGGCTCCGACGCCGTCGGGACGGTGGCCGCCATCGGCGGCGTGGTGATCGGCGTTCTCTGGGTCCTGCGCGGGCTGTTCTTCAAGAACGAGACTCGCGCCTGACGACTCAGCACGAGACTCGCGCCTGACGGCCAGGAAACGAGAATCGAGCCTGACGGCTCAGACGGCGCAGCTGTCGTCGTCGCACGTGGCACCCTGCGGAGCCAGCACGGTCAGCGGCGATCGGCCTTCCCGGCGTAGCACCTCGTCGAGGACCTCCCGGAGCGTGGACGGGTCCTGGGCGCCGCTGATGGCGTACTTGCCGGCGAAGACGAACGTGGGAACGCCGGTGATGCCCAGTTCACGGCCCATCGCGAGATCTTCCTGGACCTCTTCGAGACCACCCGGGGACTCCAGGAATTCGCGTACCAGCTGGGAATCGTGACCGAGCCCCGCGGCCACCGACACGAGGGTGTCGAGCGAGCCGATGTCCTGGCCGTCGGTGAAGTGGGCCTGGTGCAGGGCCTCGACCATGGGCCGCTGGTCGGCGCCGTCGCGGCCGGCCCACCAGATCAGCCGGTGGGCGTCGAGCGTGTTCGCGCTGATGGCCTGGTCGAAGTTCATGGTCAGCCCGACCTCGCGGCCGACCGACGTGACCTGGGTGAACATGCGCTTGGCGTTGTCCTCGCCGCCGTAGCGACGGCCCAGCCACTGGACCAGCGGGATGCCTTCCGAGGTGGCGCTCGGGTCGAGCTGGAACGCCCGCCAGCGCAGCTTCACCGGTTCGCCGGTCTCCGTTGTGAAGCCGGACACAGCGGCCAGCACCTTCTGCTCGCCGATCCAGCACCACGGGCACACGACGTCGGAAAAGATCTCGATATCCACGCCACACTCCAACGACCCGCCGGTTACCGCGATTCCCGGGTGTGGGACAAACTACTACCGGGTACGCGGAAGGAGGCCGGGACGGTGGCGTGGCAGCGATACGTGGCGCTCGGTGACAGTTTCACCGAGGGGCTGGACGATCCGGATCCGGCGGCGCCGGGGATTTTCCGGGGCTGGGCCGATCTCACCGCGAGTGAGCTCGCTCGCACCACCGAGGACTTCCGGTACGCCAACCTCGCCATCCGCGGCCGCCTCTACGACGCGATCGTGGCCGAGCAGGTGGATCCCGCGCTCGCGATGAGCCCTGACCTCATCAGCTTCGCCGCCGGCGGCAACGACGTCCTGCGCCGTTCGTGTGATCCGGTGGCGCTGATGCAGCGGTTCGACGCGACGATCGGCAAGCTGCGGGCGACCGGCGCCGACGTGCTGGTCTTCCGTTTCGCGAACCTCGTCGACCGGCTGCCGGGCGCGAAGCTCATCGGTCCCCGGGTGCGCTACCTGAACGACGCCGTCGGCGAGGTGGCCGCCAAATACGACGCCCGTCTCGTCGACCTGTGGAACGACCGCGAGTTCGACAATCCGGCGATGTGGAGCATCGACCGGCTGCACCTCGCCCCACGCGGTCACGAACGCGTGGCGGCGCATGTCCTGACGGCCCTCGACGTCAAGCCGCCCGCCGAGTGGTGGGAATCTCCGGCATACCCGCGGAAGCGGTCGTGGCCGATCGCCCGCGCCCACGACGTCCGCTGGGCCGGCACGCATCTCGCGCCCTGGATCAAGCGGCGGCTCACCGGCCGTTCGTCCGGCGACGGCATCACAGCGAAGCGGCCCACACTGTCGTCGCTGTAAGTCCCAGAATTCCTCTGCAACCGCTGCCCGCCGTCGCGCGTGATGTCGGCACAACCGGGACGGACCCGGTTGGCGCAGGGGAGGAAAGGGGCCATGGCGGCCGTGACCATGTACGGGGCCGACTCACCACCCATCGGGGTGGAAGTCGAGGCGGGTGCGGACTTCGACGGGCTGTACGCCGCGAGCTTTCAAGGGCTCACGTTGCAGCTCTACGCGTACCTCGGTGATCTGGCGGAGGCGCAGGACGTCGTCCAGGAGGCGTTCTGCCGAGCGTTCGGCAAGTGGAAGCAGATTCGCCGCTATGACGACCCGGTCGCCTGGGTACGCCGAGTGGCCTGGAACTTGGCGACGAGCCGGTTCCGCAAGCAGAAGACGGCGCTGAACTTCCTGCGCCGCCAGCGAGAGGAACGGACGGCCGAGCCGTCGCCCGACCGGGTCGCGCTCGTCCGGGCGCTGGCCGAGATCCCGCCTCAGCAGCGACGCGCCGTCGTCCTGCACTACATGGCGCAGCTTTCCGTGGCGGAGATCGCCCAGCAGGAAGGCGTCGCCGAAGGAACCGTCAAGTCTTGGCTCAGCCGGGGGCGTGCCGCCCTCGCCGGCCGCCTGTCCGACCCGGCCCAGAAGGGATTCTGATCATGAACGAGTTCGACCAGGACGCCCTGCTCACGGGCGCATTCTCGGAATTCTCCGCAGTGTCTGGCCCGGCGGTGCGCCCGCTCGGCGCGCAGGCCGTACGCGGTGAGGTGGCGCACCGGCGCAAGGTGCGAGCAGTCGCGTTGGGTGTCGTCGCCGCACTGGTCATCGCGCTTCCGGTGGCCGGGTACGCAGCCTTCGGACGTGAGTCCCAGGCCCCGCCGACGCCCGGGACCACCATCTCGCCGACTCCGTCGGAGACGGTGACCGAGTCGCCGAGCCCGTCGGCCAGCCCGGCGCCCGACGGCCGTATCACGATCGCGCAGCTCACGGCGGGCAAGGTCGACGTGCCCAGCTGGGGCACGAGCGGCGAGACCCCGGAGGGGAAGTGCAACGACGGCCGGACGACGATTCGGAAGTTCACCACGAGGTGGGAGACTCGGGTCACCTACGTCATCGAGGTGGCGTACGCCAACCTGGACGACGATCCGGCGCTGGAGACAGCGGCCATCCTGACGTGCCGGACCGGCGAGATGGGACCGTCGATGGTCGTGGCGTACGACCGCGACGCGGCTGGTCAGATCGTCTCCCTCGGGACGGTGGTTCGGACGTCGGCCAAGATGCAGGGCATCTGGCACGTCAAGCCGGCCGACAGCGGATCAGGCGTGAGCGTCGACGTCAGCGACATCGTGGCGTGCTGCGACACGTCCGTCGACAACGAGTTCCACCAGTGGCGGACTTACGCCTGGAACGGCACGGCGTTCGTCCAGACGGCGGGCCGGACCGACTTTTCCAACAAGCCGCTGTACACCGACCTGAAGCTGACGCTGGGCAAGGTCACGAGCGCCAAGAACGCCAACGGCGACCGTGACTTCAGCATCGAGATGACGGTCAGCAACATCGGCAAGGTGACCTCCGCGCCGATGGCGGTCAACGTCTGGAGCGAACCGGGCGACCTCATCGCGCGTGACTGGGTGGGCAACCCCGAGGAGTGCCACACGGGCACGGTCAAGTGCCACCCGGCGCTGAAGCCCGGCGAGTCGTTCACCATGACGGTGCACGTCATCATGGGTAAGACCCTGGTGGTCGGGCCTGACGCGATCCACATCCGCGTGGACGGTGCCGGACGGACCGGTGGAACACTCGCGGACCCGAACCCCAGGAACAACTACGCCGAGGTCCTTATGACGGCGGAACTCTGGAACATCATCTGACCGGTGATCATCGGCAAAAGGGCGGTCACCGAACGGGGTGGCCGCCCTACTCATCCCTCCGTGGGGCATCTTGGGTCGGCATTTGTCCGGCGACGCCGGTACCCTCTGGCGCGTGAGTCACTCGTTCCAGGTGGA
>JABFYB010000724.1 GCA_013361475.1 Hamadaea sp. | reverse complement strand
CCCCGATTGGCGCGGCTGACGCTGTCGGCGGCGCTCGATCCGCAGGTGCCCCAACGACGGGCGGTCCTCCTGCGAAACGTTCCTTGGCCCAACGGACCGGTGTGCCGCAAACGGCGCGAACGATTCGAGACAGACGGCGGCATGCTGACGAAGATCGCCGAGGACGATCTCAAGACCTTCCACGCCCTCGGCAAGATGCTGGAAGAGGACGAGCCGGGCTTCGATCAATGGCTTGCCGACCGCCGGCCCGCCAGCCGAACGGGCATCTTCACGGAGGTCTTCGGCTCGCCGTCGGATTCCGACAGCGGTCTTCCTCGGCCGCCCGAGCCGACCGGACCGGCTGATCCCCCGGCGTCGGCAGCCGGCG
This sequence comes from Hamadaea sp., assembly GCA_013361475.1. Lineage (GTDB taxonomy): Bacteria > Actinomycetota > Actinomycetes > Mycobacteriales > Micromonosporaceae > Hamadaea. The sequence goes on along the minus strand of JABFYB010000724.1, from coordinate 3,794 downwards.
CCGAGGAGGGCCCGGAGGCATACCCTGTCGAGCCGGCGCACCGGACGACCAGCGATGGGCCTGTCGCAGTCGACCACGACGCAGCTATTGCCGTGGGCTCGGCGGTCGACGGCGGGCAGCAGGTCAAGGTCAACCTTCGCGACCTTCGCAAGCATGTCGCCATCTTCGCCGGGTCCGGGTCGGGCAAGACAGTCCTGATCCGTCGGCTCATCGAGGAATGCGCCCTGCAGGGTGTGTCGACGATCGCCTTGGACCCCAACAACGACTTGGCCCGGCTCGGTGATCCATGGCCACGTCCCCCGGAGGGCTGGGCACCTGACGATGAGGAACGCGCACGCAGGTATCTGGACACCACCGACGTGGTGGTCTGGACCCCGCGCCGGGAAGCCGGGCGACCACTGAGCCTCCAGCCGCTGCCGGATTTCGGGGCGATCATCGACGACCCGGATGAGTTCGGGCTCGCGCTGGACAGCGCAGTCTCCGCATTGGCGCCACGGGCGCGGATGGGCGGCAACACCGCCAAAATGGACCGGGGACGCGCGGTCCTGCGGGAGGCACTCGCCTACTTCGCCAGAAGCGGCGGGAACCATCTCGACGGACTCGTGGACATCCTCAATGACCTTCCCGACGGTGTCACGACCTTGGGAAAGGCGCGGGAGCTCGCGTACGAGATGGCGCAGACGCTCACCGCCGCGAAGATCAACGATCCACTGTTCGGTGGATCAGGCGTGTCCTTGGACCCGGCTGCCCTGCTGACTCCGGCGAAGGGCAAGCGTGCCCGTATCTCGCTCATCAGCCTGATCGGCCTGCCCAGTGACGAACAGCGGCAGAGTTTCGTCAATCAGTTGCAGATGGCCCTGTTCAGCTGGATCAAGCGCAATCCCGCCAACGATCGCCCGCTCGGCGGGTTGTTCGTCATGGACGAAGCGCAGATCTTCGCTCCGGCCGGCGCGGTGACCGCGTGCACCGAAAGCAGCTTGGCCTTGGCGAGCCAGGCACGCAAGTACGGGCTGGGCCTCATCTTCGCGACGCAGGCCCCACGCGGACTCCACAACCGCATCGTGGGCAACGCGGCCACCCACTTCTACGGATTCCTCAACAGTCCGGTCCAGATCGCCGCCGCCAAGGAGCTGGCTCAGGCGAAAGGCGGGCGCGTCAGTGATGTCGGACTGCTGCGTACGGGGCACTTCTACGCGATGGGCGAAGGAGTGCCCTGCCAGCAGGTCTCGGTGCCGATGTGCCTGAGCCATCACCCCAGCGGACCGCTGACCTCCGAGGAGGTCCTCGAACGCGCGAAGGGGGCGACCGAGCCCTGAACGCCCGGTGGGATCACGACGCTGGAAGGGTCGCGGGTACGCCGGATCGCCGGGTCAACGCCAGCATGACCAGGGCTCGGGCCAGTTCGCCGGCGAGGAGGGCGGCGACGCCGCCGGTGGCTCCGGCCACCGGGACCAGCACCCAGCCGACCCCGGCGACCGCGGCGAGCTGAGCGACCGAGGCGGCGGCGGACCAGCGCCGGCCTCGGGCGCCGCTGGCTTCCAGGAGCAGGGCGGTGACGGCGTTGGCGGCGTACAACAGGATCTCGATGGTGAGTGCGACGTAGGCCCAAGCCGCCGTGCGGCCCAGAAGGCCCACGGTGATGGCGGCAGGCGCGCCGAGACCGATCGTCCATATTAGACTTCGCCGGGCGGCGGACCAGGCGGCGGATTCTCCGGCGTGCTCGATGCGCAGCGCCACGGTCGGCTGGGCGAGGCGGAGCAGGTAGCCCCAGCCGGTCGAGACCGCCGCCGAGACGACCACCAACAGGTAGAACAGGCTCGTCTGGTCGGCGCGATCGGCGGCGGCGAAGGCGAGATAGAGCACCGAGACGCCGAGGACGCCGAGGATCTCGGCGGTTCCGAGCACGGCGACCGCCCGGAGGGCCGCCGCCCGCGAAACGGGCGCGGGAACGCCGGGCGACCGCGGGGCGGCCGGGAGGCGGAGGCCGGCGAGCAAGACCGCGTTGACGGTCAGCGTTCCGGCGCACAGCAGCAGCAGGATGTCCAGCGGACCGGCGCCCGCGTACGCGGCGGCGACCGCGGCCGCGTAGACACCGGCGAGGCCCAGGAAGCCGAGGCTGTCCGCGAGCGGCCGGCCGTTGAGGCGGTGGAGCGCGGCCAGAACCGTCGCGGTGCCGACGCCGACCGCGAGGACTGCGGCGGTGGCGTAGAGGCGTGCGCCCCCGATGAACGCGAGGGTAGCGACGAAGAGCGCGAGGCCGAGCACGCCCGCCGCCAGCGCTCGGAAGAATCGGGCCAGGCCCGCGCCCCCGCTCAAGGGCACCAGGTTCAGGGCAGCCTTCTCCGGGCCGCTGGACACCAGCTGAGTCAGCCAGGCCAGGCCGCCGACGGCGGTGGCGTACGCGGCGAAGCCGGCCGATCCCCAATGATGGAGCAGGGCCAGGCCACCGGCGTAGGTGGCGATCCGGTAGATCCCGCGCCCGGCGAGAAGTGCGGCGACGATGCGTGGCCGCGGCAGCACGACTGTCACGCCACCGGCTCGACCTCGATGCGCAGGAGGGCGTCCACTTCGGCGAGGACGCGCTCCAGACCGGGCTGGTCGTCGGCGCGGGCGAGCAGGTAACCGAGCTTCGCCCCGGCTCGGGCGTACGGCTCGACGTGGTCGCCGGGCCGGGCCGCCAGGATGAGGTCGACGACGCCCGGCAGGATGCGCACCTCGGCCAGCCCGTGGACGCCGACGAGTTTGCCCGCCGCACCGGTCTTCAGGACGCGCATCGCCGCACACCCGCTCGACGTCGCGGCCAGATCGGGACGCCGGCCGACGGCGGCGGTCACGTACGCCGCGGTCACGTCGATGCCGTGGATGAGGCCGAGCAGTTCGGCGGAGCCGTTGCCGCCGAGCCGGGCGCCCATCTCGATGACGACGATCCGGCCGTCGGCGTCGATGAGCAGGTCGGCGTTCAACGATCCCCACGCGTAGCCGAGAGTCGTCACGATACGGTCGATGATCTCGTGGCAGCGCGCGACCAGCGCGGGATCTCCGCCCGGCATCGTGTGTTCCATGGTCACGAAATGCGGTGGTTCGGTCAGTCTGCGGGCGCCCAGCCCGAACAGGACGACCCGGCCGTCCTCGATGACTGCTTCGACGGCGTAGTGGTCGCCGGCGAGATACTCCTCGACGATGACGACCGCCGACGCCGAGTACGCCACCGCCGCCGCGATCGCCTCGTCCAGATCGGACGGGGACGCGCAGAGGCTGATGCCACGTCCACCACTGGAATCGGTCGGCTTGACCATGACCGGGAAGCGCAGGTCTCGGGCCGCTACGCGTACCGCCGCGGGGGATCCTTGGGCGAAGCGGGGGCCGGGCAGCCCCAGGCCCTCGCAGACCTCGCGGAAGTAGCCCTTGTCGACGGAGGCCCGCAAAGCCTGCGGCGACAGCCCGCTCGGCAATCCCAGGCGTTCGGCGAGCTGGTACTGGGCGGGCAGGTTGACGTCGCTCGCCGGGGACACCACCCCGGCCAGGTCGGTCCGCCGGCTCAGCCGCTTCGCGAGCTGGTCGACGTCACGGGTGCTGACGTTGAGGAACTCGTCGGCGTATCCGACGGCCGGGGCGTCGGTCCGCGCGTCCACGCAGAGGGTGGTCAAGCCCAATCGGCGCGCGGTGACCAGCGTCGTGATGGCCCCGTCAGCACCCCCCAAAACGGCGATCGTGGTCATGCGATCACCGGCCTACGTCCGGCGCTCGCATGACTAGAACTGAGCCAGCCGATGACCGGCCAAGGGCCGGTCATG
>JABFYB010000738.1 GCA_013361475.1 Hamadaea sp. | reverse complement strand
ACCGTGGGTGGTGAGCCGGTCAGGGCGACCGTGGTCGACCGCAACGCCGCGGCCCGCTGCCGCAGCCGGGCCGGCAGGATCCGTTCGATCTTGGCCAGCGCCCGCATCGACGTGTCGGCGATCCCGGTCACGGTGTGGCTGGTCGCCGTACTCAGGCTGAGCACCACCGCGACCGCCTCGTCGTCCTCCAGGAGCAGCGGTGGCAACGTCGACCCGGCCGTCAGGCGATAACCGCCCGCGACCCCGGGCGTCGCCACCACCGGATAGCCCAGGTCGCGCAGCTTGGTCATGTCCCGCCGCAGGGTGCGTACCGTCACGTCGAGACGCTCGGCCAGCTCCGTCCCGGTCCACGCCGGGCGGCTGGGCAGAATCGTCAGCAGTCGCAGCAGGCGGGCGGAAGTTTCCAGCACTTCACCAGCGTCGCACACATCGCGGACCGAACCTGTCCGCAATTGCCTCTACCGTGGGCGACATGACCATCGAGTGGACGAACGAGCTGGTCGAGCAACTGGACTGGCATTGGCGGAACCACGTGCGGCCCCGGCTGGACGGGCTGACCGACGACGAGTACTTCTGGCAACCCGTCCCCGGCTGCTGGACGGTCCGGCCCGATCCCGGCACCGGCCGGCTCACCATCGACTTCGCGTACCCGGAGCCGAGCCCGCCGCCGGTCACGACGATCGCCTGGCGGGCGGCGCACCTCATCGTCGGCATCTTCGGCGCCCGGACCGCGTCGCACTTCGGCGGCCCGCCGACCGACTACGACCAGCACGCGTACGCCGGAACCGCGGCCGAAGCACTCCGGCAACTCGACGACGCGTACGCGGCGTGGACAAAAGGCGTACGCGGCCTCGACGAGGCAGGCTTAGCTCACCCGTGCGGCCCCGCCGAGGGCCCCTACGCGGCCCTCCCGATGGCCGCCCTGGTGCTGCACATCAATCGGGAAGCGATCCATCACGCGGCCGAAATCCTTCTGCTGCGCGACCTCTATCGGAATCGAGGCTGACCTTATGGCGTACAACTTCCAAGTAGTCGTGGACAGCGCGGACCCGCACCGCCAGGCGGACTGGTGGGCCGAGACGCTGGGCTGGGAGATCGAGCCGTCCGACGAGGAGTTCATCCGCAGGATGCTCGCCGCGGGACACGCGAGCGAGAGTGACACGCGTGAGTACAACGGCACCCTGGTCTGGGCCGTGGGCCAGGCGATCCGGCACCCCGACGGCCTGGCCGGCGCACCGCGCGTGCTGTTCCAGACGGCGCCGGAAGGCAAGACGGTGAAGAACCGCCTGCATTTCGACGTACGCGTCGGCGCGGAGAACCACGCGGAAGTGGTCGAGCAGTTGATCGCGCGCGGAGCGACGAAGCTGTGGGACGGGCGTCAAGGGCCGTCGACCTGGGTGACGATGGCGGACCCGGAGGGCAACGAGTTCTGCGTCGCCTGATCGGAGGCAGCACCAGCAGTCACGCCTGCGGCGGGTGGAGTGGCTCGCCGTCGCGGCTGGCCGCAGGGGTCGTCGGTGACGCGGTGCGGCGTGGCCAGTTCCAGGCGGAGCGCAGGATGAAGGCCAGGAGAAGCACCTCGAGTCCGATGGAGAGGCCGTAGAAGTAGGAGTAGGACCACGGCTCCCCGACCGCGTTGAACACCGAGACAGGGATGTAGAGCGTTGCCACGACGAGGTTGACGGTGCGATTGAGACGGGCGGGCAGTATCGCCGAGAGCAGGATCATGAGGATCGGGATGGCGACGAGCGTGAGCGCGACGGCGACGAAGGTCGGGCCCAGGTCGAACTCGTGGACGATGCCGGCCAGGAGGTCGTCCACGAAGCCGGGCTTGTAGAGGGCGAGGTAGTCGACGTAGATGTAGAGGAACATGAAGCTGGTCCATGCGGCCGCGAGCTTGGCTTGCACGGGCATGCGCAGATCCTCCAGCGTGTCCTGAGACGGCGGATTCTCTGGTGCGGTGTGGGGTTGCGGCCTTCTCATCGCAGTGCTCCTTGACTTGATCAGGTAGGTGCTCCCACCTTCATGGATGCCGGCGGTGGGCACATCGGCCCCGGAGCCTGGTCCGACCTGGTCGTTGGCACAGCCGCGTTCTTAGACTTTCGACGGATACGCCGGACACGCGGGCTGCCTACGCTGATCAAGATGGCCACCAACGCACTCCGCTCGCTGTGGGCCGAACCTCGACCCACGAATGCCCCGGACCGGAGGCTGCGGGACTGGGCGCTGGTCGCGGTACTGATCGGCTGGTCCGTACTGGAAGCGGTGTTCCGCGACGACATGGCGCCGCTCCCGCTGCAGGTCATCGCCGCGCTCGCGGTCGTCGCTCCCCTCCCGTGGCGGCGTGCCCACCCGCTCGTCGTGGCCGCGGTGGCTTTCGGCACGGTGTCGGTGGTCGACATCGCCCGAGTCCTCACCGGATCACAAGGCGCTCTACCCTCGAGCGTCTCGGCCACCCTGGTCATCGCCTACGCCCTGTTCCGGTGGGGCTCCGGTCGGGAAGCCGTCAGCGGCCTCGGCGCCATCCTGCTCTGGCTGGCCATCACCTGCGTCGCCGAATCGAGCAGCGTGGCGGAGACGGTCGCAGGATACGTGTTCTTCCTGTTCGCCGCCGCGCTCGGCGCCGCGATCCGCTATCGCACGAAGATCCGCGTCCGCGACATCGATCAGGCCAAGGCTCGCGAACGCGAGCTGCTCGCACGTGAACTCCACGACACCGTCGCCCACCACGTCTCGGGCATCGCCATCCAGGCCCAAGCAGGGCGTGCCATCGCAGCCTCCCACCCCGAGCGTGCCATCGAGACCCTGGCCATCATCGAGGACGCCGCGACCCGCACCCTCACCGAACTGCGCGCCATCGTCGGCGTTCTGCGCTCCACACAGGACACCGGATTCGCACCGCAACCCGGAGTGTCCGAGGTCGAACAGCTCGCCACCGATGGCCAGGCGCTTCCCCGCGTCGAGGTGACGCTGTTCGGCGAACTAGAGGACCTCAGTCCGGCAGTCGGGGCCGCGATCTACCGCCTGGCCCAGGAGTCCATCACCAACGCTCGACGGCATGCCCGTCACGCGACCCAGGTCACCGTCGCGGTCACAGGCGACGCGGACGAGGTACGGCTGACCATCGACGACGACGGCTCCGCCGCCGGCGGCCGAGCCCCAGCAGGCTACGGCCTGGTAGGCATGCAGGAACGCGCTGCGCTGCTCGGCGGCACCTTCCACGCAGGCCCCGCCGCCGAGCGGGGCTGGCGGGTAGAGGCGGTCCTGCCCCGCACCGGGGCACCACGATGAGCATCAGGGTCCTCATCGCCGACGACCAGCTCATCGTGCGCAGCGGGCTGACCATGCTGCTCGAAGCCCAACCCGACATCGAAGTCGTCGGCGCGGCCGCCGACGGGCGCGAGGCAGTCCGCCTGGCGCAGCAGCTGCGCCCCGACGTCGGCCTGTTCGACATCCGGATGCCGCTGATGGATGGCATCGAAGCCACTCGACGCCTTGCCGGCGCCGACGTCACCGACCCCCTGCCGATCGTCATCATCACCACCTTCGACCTCGACGAGAACGTCTACGGGGCGCTGAAAGCCGGTGCCCGCGGGTTCCTCCTCAAAGACGCCGGACCCGCCCTGCTGACCCAGGCCATCCACGCCGCCGCCGACGGAGACGCACTGATCGCGCCCAGCGTGACTGTCCGACTGCTCGCAGCGTTCGCCCATGCCAAGACCTCACCACCGAGGCAGCCGATGGAGCCGCTCACCGCCCGCGAGGAGGAAGTCCTCGTGCCGGTAGCGCAAGGCCGCACCAACAATGAGATCGCCAGCGAGCTCTACATCACCCCCAGCACCGTCAAAGCCCACCTCGCCAGCCTCATGCGAAAGCTCGGCGCCCGAAACCGCGTCGAGGTCGCCATGTGGGCCCACGAGACCGGCCGCATCTGAACGGCGGAGAACGTGGACGGGTTCGCCCGCGCGGTCGCCGCCGCCCTGCGCGACTGAGCGCTCGGGAGCTTGATCAGGGCCGTCGGCCGAGTCGCGTGGCTCGCTCCTCCTGCCGGGCTTTGACGGCCCTCATCCCGTCGTCCCACGCCGGGTCGGCTGGGACGTCCCTCTGAGCAGTCAAGTACGTATACGTCTCGTGCTTGAGGGCGAGCCGGTAGACACGAAA
>JABFYB010000543.1 GCA_013361475.1 Hamadaea sp. | reverse complement strand
ATGAACTGGTCGGCGTACTCGCGGTTCGTCGGCGACATCTTCGGCGCGCCGCTGGCGATCGAGGCGCTGCTGGCGTTCTTCCTCGAGTCGACCTTCCTCGGGCTGTGGATCTTCGGCTGGGACAAGCTGCCCCGCAAGATCCACCTCGCGTGCATCTGGATCGCCGCGTTCGGCACCGCGCTGTCGGCGTACTTCATCCTCGCCGCGAACTCGTTCATGCAGAACCCGGTCGGGTTCAAGCTCAACCCGGAGACCGGGCGGGCCGAACTGACCGACTTCGTCGCGGTCCTGACCAACAAGGTCACCCTGGTCACCTTCCCGCACACCCTCGCGGGCTGCTTCCTCACCGGCGGCGCACTGGTCGCCGGGGTCGCCCTGTGGCACGTCATGCGCGACAAGACCACCGACGACAAAGACCGGCGCGCGTACCGCAGCGCTTTGAAGGTCGGCGGGTGGACGGCGCTCGTGGCGACCGCGGCCCTGTTCATCACCGGCGACACCCAGGGCAAGATCATGACCGAGGTGCAGCCGATGAAGATGGCGGCGGCCGAGGCGCTGTACTCCACGCAGCAGCCCGCGCCGTTCTCGCTGTTCACCATCGGCACCCTGGACGGCAGTGAGCCGATCTACTCGATCGAGATCCCGGGCCTGCTGTCGTTCCTCGGCACCGGCAGCTTCGACGGGCAGGTCCAGGGCATCAACGACCTCCAGGCCGAGTATGAGCAGAAGTACGGGCCGGGCAGCTACACGCCGATCATCCCGGTGACCTACTGGACGTTCCGCCTCATGATCACCTTCGGGGCGCTGGCCGGGCTGGTCGCGCTGTGGGCGCTGTGGGCGACCCGGCGCGGGCGCACACCCAAGACCCGCTGGCTGCGCTGGGCCGGGCTGAGCCTGCCGCTGCTGCCGCTGGCCGCGAACTCGGTCGGCTGGATCTTCACCGAGATGGGCCGCCAGCCGTGGATCGTGTTCGGCCAGCTCAAGACGGCGCAGGGCGTGTCACCGTCGGTCGGTGTCAGCGAAGTGATCACCTCGCTGACCGTGTTCACCGTGCTCTACGGGGTGCTGGCGGTCGTCGAGATCGGGCTGCTGCTCAAGTACGCCAGGGCCGGCGTACCGGACGTGACGCCGCCGCCGGAGAAGCCGGACAAGACCGACCAGCCCCTGGCGTTCGCCTACTAGGCCGGAGAGAAGACCATGGAACTGACCACCGTCTGGTTCATCCTCATCGCGATCCTGTGGACCGGCTACTTCGTCCTGGAAGGCTTCGACTTCGGCGTCGGCATGCTGCTGCCGGTCCTCGGCCGGGCCCGCGGCGACCAGGCGTTGGCCGAACGCCGCCGCCGCGTCCTGATCAACACGATCGGGCCGGTCTGGGACGGCAACGAGGTCTGGGTCATCACCGCCGGCGGCGCGACCTTCGCCGCCTTCCCCGAGTGGTACGCGACCATGTTCAGCGCGTTCTACCTGCCGCTGCTGCTCATCCTGGTCGCGTTGATCGTGCGCGGGGTGGCGTTCGAGTACCGCGGCACCCGCGACGACCCGAAGTGGCGGCGCCGGTGGGACGCCTGCATCGTGGTCGGGTCGGTGGTCCCGGCGTTCCTGTGGGGCGTCGCGTTCGGCAACATCGTCCACGGGCTCAAGATCCGGCCCCAGCCGCTGCCCAACGGGCCGCTGGAGTACGTCGGCTCGTTCTGGGACCTGCTCAACCCGTACTCGGTGCTGGCCGGGGTGACGATGGTGTTGCTGTTCCTCACCCACGGCGCGATCTTCCTGACCCTCAAGACCACCGGCGAGGTCCGCGACTCGGCCCGCGCGATCGCGTCGAAGGCCGGGCTGGTCGCCGCGGTGTTCGCGGTGGCGTTCTTCGCGTTCACCTTCAGCTACCGGTCCACCGGCGCGTCGATCGCGCTGTCCGTGGCCGCGGTCGCGGCGTTCGCGGCCTCCCTGTCGCTCATTTTGGTACGCAAGGGGCAGCGACCGGGGACCCGCAAGGAAGGCTGGGCGTTCGCCGGGACGGCCGCGTGCATCGCGTTGACGGTGGTCTCGCTGTTCGTGGCCCTGTGGCCGAACGTGTTCCCGTCGTCGCTGCTGCCCGAGTGGAGCCTGACCGCGCAGAACGCGTCGTCCACCCCGTACACGCTGAAGATCATGACCTGGGTGGCGGTCGTGTTCACCCCGCTGGTGCTGCTCTACCAGGGCTGGACCTACTGGGTGTTCCGCAAGCGCATCGGCGTCGAGCACATCCCCGACGGGGCGCACTGACGGCCTCACTCGCCTACTCAGTCGCTCCGTCCCAGGCGACTCAGTCATCCCATCCCGGGTGACTCAACCATCGCACCAGAGGGATGAAAATGCCGCACCACCGCAGGCGAGCCGGTGGTGCGGCGTCCTTGATCAAGGCATAGTCAGCGGCATGAGGACCACCGCGGCGGGACTACGCACCCTGTGGGCGTTCTCGCGCCCGCACACCGTCATCGGCACCGCGTTCGCGGTGTGCGCGCTGTATGTGCTGGCCACCCACGCCGCCCAGCGGCAGGACCCGGCCCTGTGGCTGCTGGTGCTCGCCGCCAGCCTCGCCGTCAACGTGTACGTCGTCGGGCTCAACCAGCTCACCGACGTCGAGATAGACCGGATCAGCAAACCTTACCTGCCGCTGGCCGCCGGTACGCTACGCCGCGGCGTAGCGGTCGCGATCGTCGGGGTGTCCGGCGCCGGGGCGTTGCTGCTGGCCGGGCTGCAAGGCCGCTACCTGTTCACCGCGATCGCGGTCATCGCCGCGATCGGCACCGGCTACTCGGTGCCGCCGGTGCGGCTCAAACGGTTCCCGGTGCTGGCCGCGGCGTGCATCATCGCCGCCCGCGCCATCGTCGCCAACCTCGGCGTCTACCTCGCCTACTCGGCGGCGCTCACCGGACGGGCTCAGCTGCCCGCCTACGTGCTGCTGATGGTGGGCTTCATGGCCGGGTTCGCGGCCGTCATCGCGCTCATGAAAGACATCCCGGACGTCGAAGGCGACCGCCGCCACCAGGTCTCGACCCTGGTGCTGACCATCGGCCCGCGCCGCACCCTGCGCCTGTGCCAGGCGATCCTGACCGCCGGGTACGCCGCCGTCATCGCCGCCGGGCTGGCCGGCGTCCCGGACGCCAGCAGCCTCGTGCTCATCGCCGCGCACCTGATCGCGCTGGCCGTCCTGTGGCTGACCGGGATACGCGTGGACGGCGCCGACACCGACGCCGTCCGTCGCTACTACATGCTGATCTGGAAGCTGTTCTACGCCGAGTTCGTGGTCTTCCCGCTGGCCGTGCTCCTGGCCTGACCCCGATCAGGCATGCTGCCGACCTGACCCCGATCAGGTGTGCTGCCGGCCCGGGTCACGCGCCCAGCTCGGCCAGCTTCGCCTCGATCTCGGCCAGCTCGGCCCGCAGCTTCTCCGCCGCCGCCCGCGCGTTGTCCCGCTCGGACGCCAGGATCTGCTCCACCGCCTCCTGCACACCGGGCACGTCGAGCAGGCTCACCATCTTCAACGCCTCGGCCGGCTTGATCACATAAGGCTTGGCCAGCGCCTTGGAACCCTGCATCGCGCCGACCGTCCACTCGCCCTCGGTGTAGGCCAGCGTCACCACCAGCCCCGGCGGGGTCTTCACCTTCGCCGCACGCGCGGCGGGCTTGCGGGGCGCCGGCGCGGCCGGCTCGGCGGGCGTGACATCGGACACTGCGGGCTCCTGACGTGCGGTCTTCTCGGTGCTGGGTTTGGCGGGGTCGATGAGGTCTTCGCCGATCGCGAGCGGACGCCGCCCGCCCGGCTCAGTCTGCTCCGGAGCCGGTGTCACCACCGCGTCGGCACGCCGGGCGGCCGCGCCCTTCGGCGGCAGCTGGAGATCGGCGGGGGAGAAGGGCAGGGCGTCGCCGCCGAACTTCACCACGATCCACTCGTCACCGGCGTCCGGATCCTCCAGGGCGACGACCTGGCCGATCTGGCCGGCGATCTGCCCGGCCGACTCGGTGAACATCACACGCGGCCGCTTGCCGCCGTCGAGCACCCCACGGATCTGCTCCAGATCCGTCTTGGTCAGTCCCTTCCCGGTCATCGTCGCTACTCCACTCCGTCCACTCTCCGAACACATGTTTGATAGCACTCTTCTACCAGAGGCTACCGACA
>JABFYB010000305.1 GCA_013361475.1 Hamadaea sp. | reverse complement strand
CGAATCTTGCGCCAAGATTCGACCGAGAACCCTGATCCCGCGCCGAAAGCAGAGCGTCAGAAACTGGGCGGCGGGTCAGCCGAACAGGACGCTGACCGATTCGCCGTTGTGGATCCGGCGCATCGCCTCGGCCAGCGCCGGCGCGACCGAGATGACGGTCAGCTTGGGGATGAGCTTCTCCTTCGCGATCGGCACGGTGTTCGTGCAGACGATCTCCGCCACCCCGGGCTCGTCGGCCAGCCGGTCGACCGCACCCGCGGTGAACAGGCCGTGGGTGCAGGCGATCCGGATCGTCCGGACGCCCCGCTGCCGCAGGTGTTTGAGCAGTTCGATCGTCGTGGTGCCCCGGGCGATCTCGTCGTCGAGGACGATGACGTCCCGGTCGGCGACCTCGCCGATGATGGCGCTGATCTCGACCCGGTCGTCGCTGAACCGCTGCTTGGCCCCCGTCGCCACCGGTACGCCGAGCAGCCGGGCGAAGGCGGCCGCCTCCTTGGCGTTGCCGAGGTCGGGTGAGACCACGACGGTGTTGCTCAGGTCGTAGCCCTGGAAGTGCCGGGCCAGCTCCCGCAGGGCGTGCAGATGATCCACCGGGACGCTGAAGAAGCCGTGCACCTGCGGGGAGTGCAACGCCATGGCGAGTACGCGACTCGCCCCGGCCGCGACGAGCAGATCCGCCACGAGCCGTCCGCCGATGGAGATCCGCGGCGCGTCCTTCTTGTCCGAGCGCGCGTACGCGTAGTGCGGGATGACCGCCGTGATCCGGCTCGCCGAGGCGCCCCGGGCGGCGTCGATCATCATGAGCAGTTCGACGAGGTGGTCCTGGGTCGGTGGGACGAGTGGCTGGATCAGGAAGACGTCGCGTTCGCGGACGTTCGCCTGCAACTGCACCTCGAGACAGTCGTTGGCGAAGCGGGCGAGGCGGGACGGCAGGAGCGGAACCTCGAGTTGATCACAGATCTCCTCGGCCAGCTCGGGATGGGCACTTCCGGAAAAGACCGCGATGTCGCGCACGAGGCCAGCCTAACCGGCGGGCGTACCCCGGTTGAGCAGGACCACCGTGTCGAGGACGCGGTGCCAGTCGAGGTCGCCGAGGGGGCGGCCGGCGAGCGCGCCGAGCCCTGCCATCGCGGTCAGCAGCCGCTGCCGGGCGGCTGGGGAGAGCTGTCGCGCCTCGGCGCGAAACCGTGGCCCGTGGGCGAAGTCGATCAACGAGTCCGGGAGCCCGTCGTCGTCGCGGGCGAGTTCGTCGGCCAGCTCGATGCGCAGCTTCGCGCCGAGGGCGCCGGCCAGGGACGCGATCGCCGACAGGGTCGGGTTGCCCCGGCCGTTCTCAAGGTTGGCGATGTAGGGAACGGACAGTCCGGCGTCCGCCGCGACCGATGCGATCGTCCGTCCCGTCGCCGTCCGCCGGGCTCGGAGCCGGCTGCCCAGCTCTTCTATTTCCACGCGACACATCTTGCCATAGTGTGTTCCACAGGAATAGCCTCCCGGGGTATGCGACCGCTTCTCGTGCGGCACCCCGGCTTCCGTCTCTTGTGGACATCCGCGACGATCTCCGCGCTCGGCTCCTGGCTGCTGGTCATCGCCGTGCCGGTGCAGGTCTACCGCCTGACCGGGCAGGCCACCGCGACCGGCCTCGCGCTGGCCCTGGAGGCGGCGCCCGCCGTCCTGCTCGCCCCCTGGGCCGGCGTGCTCGCCGACCGCTTCGACCGGCGGCGGCTGCTCGTCGCCGCTCACGTGGCCGCCGCCGTCGCCGTCCTGGTGATGCTGCTCCCCGGCGGAACCACCTCGATCTACATCGGACTCCTGCTGGAGACCTCGGTCGTCGCCTTTTTGCAGCCCGCGATCCGCGCGCTCACCCCGCAGGTCGTCCCGGGCGACGCCGACCTGGTCGCGGCCACCTCGACGACCTCGGTCACGCAGTCCCTCCTGCGGCTGGCCGCGCCGCTGCTCGGGACCGCGCTGCTGACCCAGGGCGCCTTCGCCCACGTGGCGCTGCTCGACGCCGCGAGCTATCTGCTCGCCGCCGCACTGCTGGCCGGGCTGCGGGTCAGGTCCGCACCAGGTGCGGTCTCCAGCCCGGCCGGCCTCCGCGCCGGTCTCGCTTTCCTCACCGGTACGCCGTTGCTGCGGGGCTTGGCGGTGACGACGTGGGCGTACTGGACGGCGAACGCCGCGCTCACCGCACTGCTCATCCCGTTCCTCGCCGACCTGCTGGGTGAGCCGCCACAAGCACTGGGGCTCCTCGTCACGGGCCTCGGCGCGGGCTACCTCCTCGGCTCGGCGGTGGCCGGACGGCTGCTCCCCCGCTACTCCACGCGTACGCTGCTGTCGGCCGGCTATGGGACAGTCGGAATCTGCTTTCTCGTCCTGTTCACCGCGCCGAACCTGGTGATCGCGATCGCCGCGATCGCCGCGGCGGGCGTACCGGGTGCGATCGCCGTGACGGCCACCCAGTATCGGCTGCAGGCCGCGACCCCCGACGGCGTACGCGGCCGGGTCCTCGCCGCGTTCTACGCCACCGACTCCTTGGCGGCGTTGACCGGCGCGCTCCTCGGACCGCTGCTCGCCGGATGGGCCGGCCTCTCCGCAGCACTCGTCCTCTTCAGCACCGTCGTGCTGCTCACCGCCGCACTGGCCGCCGTCACGCTGCCTGGTGGTGCGCCACGATTCGCCCGAGCAACTCCGTCAGCTGCTCGCGTTCCTTCGCCGTCAACGGAGCGAGCAACTCCTCCTGCACCTGATCGAGCCGCTCCCCCAGCCGCTTGCCCTCCCGACGGCCCGCAGCGGTGATGGTGATGACGTTGCGCCGCTTGTCGGCGGGGTCGGGCGTACGCTCCACGAACCCCCGGCCTTCGAGATCGTTGAGGACGGCGACGAGGTCGCTGAGGTGGATGCCGCTGCGGCGGCCCAGGGTCGCCTGGCTGGCCGGGCCGAACTCCTCCAGCGTCGCCAGCAGCCGATAGTGGTAGCCGCGCGCGCCCGCCTCGGCCAGCCGCTCGGTCAGCAGCCGATGGCCGACCCCCGCGGCCCGGCTGAGCAGCCAGCTCGGCAGGCTCGTGAAACGGGCGGGGGCGACGTCGTCGGCGTACTCCACGCCTCCGACTATATCGTTCGGCCGACCAACGGTTGCCGCGCGCTGCGTCCGAGGGCCGGAAATACCGCGTACTCGGGGCTGAACAGGCCGGTAACATCTCCCGCCATGCGCAGCAAGATCGAGCTGGACACCGCCATCCGCCAGGACCGGCGCGCGGTGCTGCTCGTCAACACCCGGTCCCGGCGGGGACGCGACCACTTCGAGCAGGTGTCGCGCCACCTCGACACGGCAGGGTTCCACTTGCTCGCCCGTTACGGCGTCGAGCGGCCCGAGCGGCTGCCGGAGATTCTGGCCGAGGCGATCGGCCTGGGCCCCGACCTGCTGGTGGCCGGGGGCGGCGACGGCACGATCAGCGAGACCGCGAGGCATCTGGCGCACCAGGACATCGCGATGGGGCTGCTGCCGCTCGGCACGACCAACAACTTCGCCCGTACGCTCGGCGTCCCGCTCGACGTGACCGGCGCGCTCGCACTGCTCACCGACGGCAAGGTGGCCGACGTCGACCTCGGCGAGGCGGCCGGACGGATCTTCACCAACCTCGTCTCGATCGGCCTGTCCGCACAGGTCGCCGAGCACGTTCCGCATCGGCTCAAGCGACGCGTCGGGCGGGTGGCGTACCCGCTGACCGCGTTGACCCGGCTGCCCGCGCACCGGCCGTTCGACGCCGTCGTGACCGGCGGCGGCGAGGTACGCCGCGTCCGCACCCATCAGCTCAACATCGCCAACGGCAACTCCCACGCCGGCAACCCGATCGCCCGCGACGGCAGCGCCGACGACCGGCTGCTGATGGCATACGCGCTGGGCCGGCACGGGCGACGGCATCTGCTCGGGGCGACCCTCCGGCACCTGGTGACCGGACGACTCCGGACGGTCGAGGGATCGCCGTTCCTGGCCGCGCCCGAGGTACTCGTCGAGACCGAGCCGTCGTTGCCGCTGGACATCGACGGCGAGGTGCTGGGGCGTACGCCGGTGCGCGTCCGCATTCTGCCGAATGCTCTGCGCGTCATGGTCGCGGCGGACTTCCCCGACCGCTGACCCGCGTGATCATCGCGTCAGCCATGCTG
>JABFYB010000274.1 GCA_013361475.1 Hamadaea sp. | reverse complement strand
TGTGGATTTTCACGTCTACGGTTCCCAGCCCCCCTCCCCCCTCGCGCCCGTGCCGGGCGCGAGCACGCCCGTCACGGGCATCTCCACAGTCCCGACACGGGAAGGCACCGACCCATGCCGCAGAGGAAGAAGGACTCCTCAGTCCGCGCCCGCACAAACAAGGCCTCGACCCGAGCAACGCTCCGCCGGGTAGAGGCCGACGAGTCGCCGGCTGCCGCCCTCGAGGAGATGACCGTCGCGCAGCTACGCGACGCGGTCGACGCGGCGAACGCGAGCCGGCCCGCCGACCAGCAGATCCCGCGGCGCGGTCGGAAGGCCGAGCTCATCGCGGCACTGACCGCGCACCAGAGCCCGGTGCCGAGCCTCCCGGAACACCCGGGCCGGTACGACGAGACCACCGGTACCGTGCGCCCGTCGGACTGGCACGACCAGACCGTCTCGTGGTGGAACGACGTGTGGCGCTCGCCCATGGCGATGGAGTGGGACGACTCCGACGTTCACAACCTCCACGTGCTGGCGCTGCTGTACGACGACATCTGGACGGCCCGTGGGTCGAAGGCCCGTCGCGAGGCGCTCACCGAGTACCGCCAGCAGCGTGCGGACCTGGGTCTGTCGCCGTACGCCCGCCGTCGGCTCGAGTGGACGATCGAGACGGCCGAGGATGCGAAGGCGCGCGGCGAGAAGCGCCGGACCTCGGGCAGGGTTCCGGTCGAGCAGCCGAAGAAGGGGGACCAGGCGGACCCGCGGGCTCACCTGGTCGCCGTCCAGTAGTAGCCCGCGCTCGTGGCGACACTGGTCGTCCCGAGATTCGACCCGGAAGAGCCGTGGCCGACTCTCGGGCCACAAGTCTGCGATCTGATCGAGGAGCGGTCGATCTTCGGGCCCGGGTCGCTGCAGGGTGAGCCTGCGGTCCTCGATGCCGACAAGCGCGCGGCGATCTACTCCTTCTACGAGGTGTACCCGCAAGGTCACCAGTGGGCCGGGCGCCGGCGGTACAAGCGCTGCGGGTATTGCGTCCGGAAGGGCCTCGCGAAGACAGAGCTCCTCGCTTGGGTCGCCGAGGCGGAACTGCACCCCGAGGGCCCGGTCCGCTGCGACGGGTTCGACGCGAACGGCAACCCAGTCGGCCGGCCGGTCAAGGCGCCGTACATCCCGCTGCTGGCGGTCACGGTCGAGCAGGTCGAGGAGCTGGCCTACGGCGCACTGCTGTACATGATCACCGAGGGTCCGGACGCGGACCTGTTCGACGCGACGAACGAGCGGATCGTCCGGCTGAGCCCCACCGGCACGGCGGACGGCAAGGCGGTCGCGCTGGCGAACTCGCCGGGTGCTCGTGACGGCGCCCGGACCACGTTTCAGGGCTTCGACGAGCCACACCGCCTGATCTTGCCGAGGCAGCTCCAGGCACACACGACGATGAAGGCGAACCTCCCGAAACGCCCGCTCGAGGACGCGTGGGGGCTCTACGTCGGCACCGCAGGTGAGCCGGGCGAGGGTTCGGTCGCGGAGGGGCTCCACCGCGAGGCCGAGGCGATCGACCGGGGCGAGATCAAGGAGCCTCGGCTCTTCTACTTCTACCGGTACGCCGCCGGGAAGTACGACCTCACGAAGAAGACCGAGCGGCTCGAGGCCATCAAGGAGGCCACCGGCCCGGTCGGCGAGTGGGGTCCCGGCCAGTTCGACGACATCGCGTCCCAGTGGGACACCCCAGACTCGGACAAGAAGTACCTCGAGCGCGTCTGGCTCAACCGTTGGACCAGGTCCGACGAGCAAGCCTTCGACGTCATCCGCCGCAGCCAGCTACTTGTGCCCGGCCGGATCAAGCCGGGATCGTTCGTCACGGCCGGCTTCGACGGCGCGCGGTTCCGGGACTCGACCGGCATCGTGATCACCGACATCGAGACCGGGCGCCAGCAGCTCTGGGCCGCCTGGGAGCGACCGCTCGACCTCCCAGACGACGCCGAGTGGGAGATCCCCGAGGACGAAGTCACCGCCTCCGTCGAGCAGCTCATGACGACGATGAGGGTGTGGCGCTTCAACGGTGACCCGCCGCACTGGACCGAGACGATGGGTTCCTGGGCTGGCCGGTGGGACTGCGTCGAAGAGTGGTGGACCGCGCGGAAGCTGCCGATGGCGAAGGCGATCCGCTCCTACGGGGAGGCGCTGGCCTCCGGAGCGGTGAAGTTCGCCTACGCGGGCGAGAAGCCCGACGGATCGGACGATCCGGACGAGGTGCTGTTCGCGAAGCACGCCGCGGCCGCCGGCCGTCGCGACGTGAACCTGTGGGATGACGACGGCAAGCGGCTCTTCATCCTCAAGAAGCTGCACCCGGACCGGAAGTTCGACATCCAGATGGCGGCCGTCCTCTCGTGGGAGGCCTACCTCGCGGCCCTGCGGGCCAACGCCCAGCCGCCGAAGCGACGCAAGCGGCAGCCGGTACGCCGGCTGCGCTGAGACCCCCGGGAAGGAGGCCCCGTTGCCGACGAAGATCGACACCGAGGTGCCGTACTCCCCGGGATGGTGGCTCAAGGTCCTCGCGACCGCGTTGCACGACCGGCGGGTCGGTCGCGAGAACGGCCGGCGGTACACCCGGAAGTCGATCGAGTCCTCCCGCGTGCGGCCCGGCCTCGAGCTGCTCGCGGACTACATGGCCGGCGACCCACCGCTGCGCGAGGACGTCCACTCGACCTGGGCCGCGGCGTTCCGGCAGTACCTGCGGATGGGTCGGCTCAACATCGCCCCGCGGATCCCAGCCGCCCGAGCGAACCGCATGGGGATCCGGGACTTCCGCACCGCGTCCGCTGGCGACGAGCTCGGTGACGCCGAGGCGCGGAACCTGATGCGCCGCAACGAGCTGCGGCTCAAGGTCCGCGAGGTCCACGACAACATGCTCGGCTTGGGCGACGGCTACACCATCGTCACGCCGCCCGACGCGACCCGCCCGTGGTCGCTGATCACCGCCGAGTCGCCGCTGCACTGCATCACCGCGCACGACGCGGCCACCGGGGAGACGCTGGCGGGTCTGAAGATGTTCCGCGACGAGTGGGACTCCACCGACTTCGCGTACCTGTTCCTCCCCGGCGAGGTGTACGTCGCGAAGGCGAGCGTCGGCACGAGCACACTGTTCCGGTCGCGCGGGTTCGTGGTCACCGACCAGTGGGACTGGGACTACGACAAGTTCGACAACGTGCCCGGCAACCAGGTCGCGATGGTCCGGTTCCGGAACAAGGACGGCGTCGGCGAGTTCGAGTCCCACCTCGACACCCTTGACCGGATCAACGACAAGATCTTCAACGAGTGGTGGATCGGGAAGATCCAAGCCTTCAAGCAGCGCGCGCTGAAGATGCCCGACGAGGACATCGACGACACCGAGGACGACGAGGACACCCCCGACGTCGACGACCTGGCCGGGATGTTCACCTCCGCCCCGGACGCGATGTGGCAGCTCCCGGCCGGCGCCGACATCTGGGAGTCGGGAACCACCGACCTGACGCCGATCATCAACTCCATCAAGGGCGACCTGCAGTGGCTCGCGTTCACCGCGGCCCTGCCGCTGCACCTGATCACCCCGGACGCCGCGAACGGGTCCGCCGAGGGCGCGACGACGCAGAAGGAAGAGCACACCTTCGAGATCAGCGACCGACGCGACCGCGCCGAGGGCGGCTGGGCGCGAACCATGTCGCTGGCGTTCCTGTTCCAGGGCATGACCGTCCGGGCCGACGTGTCGCAGATCGAACCGATCTGGGGACCGCTCGAACTGCACAGCCTCACCGAGAAGGGCAACGCCGTCGCCCAGATGTGGGGCCGGGTGCCGTCCGAGGCGATCTACACCGACGTGCTGCAGTACAGCCCCGCAGACGTCGTCGATCGGCTCCGTGGCCTCCGCGCGCAGGACCAGCTGTACGGGGTGCAGCCGCCCCAGCCCGGCCAGCAGCCGTGACGCTGACCGCCGAGCAGTTGCAGACGCTGTCGCTGCGGGAGGCGACGGCCGCCGAGCAGACCGCGGCGAACGCCCAGCGCGCCGCCTGGGCGCTGTGGGCGTCGTTCGCCGGCTGGTACAGCGCCGAGCAGGTCGCAGCGCTCGCCCGGCAGACAGCGGCGATCAGCCAGCAGGGACGCCAGGTCGCCGGCAACCTCGGCATGGCGTACATGCGTGAGGTCCTCGCCGGCCTCCGCGGCGCCGGGGTGCCGACGATCCGGCTCGACCTGCCCGACGCGCGGCTCGGCGCGGACCTCGAGCAGGTCTACTCGCGGCCGGCCGAGGCGTACAAGCTGACGTACGCGCTCACCGAGGACCCGGCCGCGGCCACGAAGGCCGCGCAGGACCGCCTCACCACGCTGGTCCGCGACGACCTGCTCGTCGCGCGCCGCGACGGCGAGCACCAGCAGATGAAGGCCGCGAAGGTCGAGCACTACCGCCGGATCGTGCACCCCGAACGCTCCAAGACGGGCGTCTGCGGGCTCTGTCTCGCGGCCGCGGACCGGGTCTACACCATCGCGAAGCTGCTCCCGATCCACGACGACTGCAAGTGCACCACCGCGCCCGACGGTGACGCGGCCGCCGAGGTCATCAAGGTCGACCTCGAGCAGCTCTACAAGGACGCCGGCGGCACCACCGACGGTCGGGCCCTGAAGCAGGTCCGCTACCAGGTGAACGAGCACGGCGAGCTCGGCCCGGTCCTCGGCGTGAAGGGTCAGAACTTCCAGCGTCGCGGCGAAGCTCCGAAGGGCGACCCGATCGAGCGGGCGCGCAAGGAGCTCGCCGCCCTGGAGCCGGTCCTGGCCAGCCTCGAGCGCCGCTCGGCCGCCGGCGAGGACGTCGCCGCGGCGCTCGCGTACCAGGTCAACCGCGTGACCAAGCTCCGCGCGATCGCCGCGTAGCCCACATGCCACCCGCCACCGCGGCGGGCCCGCCCGACACGGGCACCCACTCACCCGACAAGGGAGCACACCATGCGCACCATGCCTGCCCTTCCGATCCACCCCACCAAGCGCCACCCCCTCACCGGGGAACCGCTCCGCGCGCTCTGGGTCCGCCCCGACGGCCGCGTCTGCTGGCCGATGATGGGCGGCGCCCCCGACGGAGACGACGACGGTGGCAGCGGTGGCTCCGGTGACAGCGGCGACGGGTCGAACGGCGGCGCCGGAGGCAACGGGTCCAGCGGATCCGGCACCGGCAACGCCGTCGACGACAAGGGCAACGACCTCGGCTACCCCGCGAACACCCGCGTCGCCGAGATGACCGACGCCCAGGCCGCCGCGTACTGGCGGCACCAGTCACAGAAGCACGAAGGCCGGTACAAGAACCTCACCGGCGACCGCAGCTTCGACGACGTGCGGAAGGACCTCGACGACATCGCCGAGATCCGCAAGCAGCAGCAGACCCCCGCCGAGCAGGCCATCGAGGCCGCCCGCGAGGAAGGCCGGACCTCGGCCATCAACGAGGCGAACAACAAGGCCGCCACGGCCATCTTCCGCGCCTCCCTCAAGGCACAGGGCCACAGCGAGGACGACATCAACGACCTCGTCGACAACTTCAACGTGGCCAACTTCGTCAAGGACGGCGACGTCGACACCGACAAGCTCGCCACCTTCGCCCAGAGGTTCACCCCGGCCGGCACGGCCAAGAAGCGCGACTTCGGAGGCGGAGACCGCGGCAGTGGCCGCGGCACCACGGGCTCCGCAGGTCAGGCCGCTCTCGAGCGCCGCCACGGCGTCAAGACCACCACCACCGGGTCGTAGACCAACCTCGTCCCGGCCCACCTGGAAGGAATCCAGTCATGACCGACATCTCCGTCAGCTCCACGGCGTACCAGGTCGAGGACCGCTCCTGGCTGATGAGCCAGTGGGGGCAGGGCCCGGGCGAGAACCCGTCCATCGTCCTCGACGTCTCCGCGTTCACCGCGGGCACGCACTACCCCAACGGCTACATCAAGTCGGGCGAGCCGCTCGGCAAGATCACGGCGTCCAGCACCACCAAGGTCACCGTCGTCGGCCCCTACGACGACACGGCCACCGACGGTCGCCAGACCTGCATCGGCTTCCTGCACTCGGCGGTCAAGGTTCCCGCCAGCGGCGCCGACCCGGGCGGCGCGCTCGTCGCGGCCGGCTTCATCCGGGAGTCCCGACTCCCGCGCCCCATCGACAGCGCCGGCAAGGCGGACCTCAAGCTCTGCCACTTCTCGGGCTGACCGCCCGAGACCGACGACCAGGGAGAAACTGACATGCCCATCATCTTCGACGGCGCCGTCGAGCCCGACGACCTGACCACCTACGTCCGCGGCATCCCCATGCCCAGCGAGCTCACGCTCCTGAACACGATGCCGACGCGGCACCTGCAGACGAACACGGTGAACTTCGCCGAGATCGTCCGCACCAACCGCACCGCGCGATTCCGCTCCTTCGACGGCCGCGTCCACGTCTCCAAGCGTGACGCCGGCTCCGAGAAGAACGTCAGCCTGCTGCCCCTCTCCTCGTCCCTGCAGATGGGCGAGTACGAGCGTCTCCAGCTGGAGTTCGCCCGGCTCCACGGCGGCAACCAGGCCGCCCTGGCCGACGCGGCGTACAACGACGCCGACATCCTCACGGCCCAGGTCCGCAACCGCCTCGAGCAGGCGTGGGGCCAGGTCTACGGGACCGGCAAGCTGACGATCGCGGAGAACGGCTTCGCTGGCGAGGCCGACTTCGGTGTCCCCGCGAACCACAAGGTCGCGCCGAGCACGGCGTGGACCGACACCACGAACGCGAAGGTCCTCACGGACATCCAGTCGTGGTCCGACACCTACCGCGCGACCAACGGGTTCGCCCCGGGCCGCATGAAGACCTCGCTGCGGATGCTGCGTCTCGCGCAGCGCAACGCCGAGGTCATCAACGCGGTGTACGGCGCCGCCCAGGGCCGCACGCGGGTGTCGATCACCGAGCTGAACGACCTGCTGCTCTCCGAGGGGCTGCCGACGTTCGACGACCCCTACGAGACCCGGCTCGACATCGACGACGTCGCCACCCGCACCGTGGGCGACGGCGTGGTCGTGTTCCTGCCCTCCGACCTGACCCAGCTCGGGTACACCGCGTTCGGTGTCTCCGCCACCGCGCTGGAGCTGGTCAACTCGGGCAAGGTCGACCTCAGCTTCGAGAACGCCTCCGGCATCGTTGGCGTGGTGTACAAGGAGGACGGCGTGCCGTTCCGCGAGTACACCTACGTCGACTGCACCGCGATGCCGATCCTCTCGAACGCGCGGCGCCTGATGATCGCCCAGGCGGCGCCGGACGTCGAGGCGGCCGCCTGATGGCCAGCCGGACGCTCGCCCACTACGTGACCGTCGCCGACGAGAAGGGCGAGCAGCACACGTTCGGCCCCGACAGCGACGTCCCGGCGTGGGCGAGCAAGGCCATCACCAACCCGGCCGCCTGGGCCGACGGTGACGTCGACCAGGTCGACGGGAGCGAGGACGGCGGCGAGGGCGACGGTCCGAAGCCGTACTCGAAGTGGCTCAAGGCCGACCTCGAGGCCGAGGTCGACCGCCGCAACGAGGGCCGCGAGGACGACGACCTCATCGAGGTCGACGAGCCCGGCAACAAGCCCGAGCTCGTCGCCGCCCTCGAGGCCGACGACGCCGCTCAGGCCTGACCCACCACACGGTGTCCCCGGGGTGCTTCCCCGGCCCCGGGGACACCGCGCCGATCACGACGGGAGGTGACGCGACATGGTCGACCTGATCACCCTCGAGGAGATCCAGAACGGGCACGAGAACGGCGCGAGCTGGACCGACGCCCAGAAGGCCCGGGGCGGCACGCTCCTCGCCGGTGTCCTGGACTGGATCGGCCGCAACGCGAAGTGCCTCATCGTCAATCCGGACCCGAACGCGCCCGGCAAGGCCGAGGCCCGGATGATCGTCTCTGAGGCGATCCTCCGCGCGATCGACTCCACCGGGAACGTCGGCTCGGAGAACATCGGGCCGTCGCAGGTGAACTACATCGACCGCGCCGCGCTGCCGACGCTCACGAAGGCCGACGAGGCGTCGCTGAAGGCGCTGTGCGGGAAGTCGCGCCGGCGCCGGTACGGCAGCATCCGCATCACCGCGGGCTACTGACGCCATGGGCTACCCGTTCCGCCGCGGCCGCACCGTCACCATCAAGCGGTACGAGCTCAACAAGCGCACCCGCGAGCGCCAGTTGGCCGTCCCGCAGCCGGACCCGGTTCCGTCGTGTGCCTTCGACCCCGGCTCGACGAACGAGACCGACGACGGTGCGCAGGTGCAGGAGTACCCCCGGTTCTTCGGCCCCTACGACATGGACGTCCGCACCGACGACGAGATCACCGTCGAAGGCGTCGACGAGGTGTTCCAGGTCAACGGCGCGATCCGGCGGTGGCGCAACGACCTGACCGGCAGCACGCCGTGCTGTGAGGTCAAGTTGATCGAGCAGCAGGGGCGGGCATGACCGACGTCCGCTACGACCGGAACTCCGCCGGGCTCGAAGAGGTCCTCCTCGCCGAGCCGATGGCCGAGTGCATGAACACCTACGCCCACGCGGGCGTCACCTTTTTCGAGACCATCGCGGTCCGCGGGAAGACTGAGCGGTACGCGAACTCGGCCGAGGTGATTGACGACGTCGACGTCACGGACTCGCGGTCGCCGCGGCGTGTCGCGCACGTCGTCGCGACCGTCGACTACGCCGCGAAGCTCGAGTGGGGTGACCGCGGCCCGGGCGGCCGCGAGGGGCACCACACCCTCTCGCGGGTTGCTGACGCGCTGGAGGCGCTGTGACCGAGCAGCAGATCACCGAGCCGCAGACCCTCGAGCTGGCGTGCGCCGCCGTGCTCGACGCGCTGCCGTTCCCCCTCGCCGCCGCGGTGCCGACCAAGGAGACGTTCGGCGTCGCGAAGGTCGGCACCGACCTCAAGGACCTGGTCGACGAGCACGGCGCCGTCGTCGAGGTCCGCCGCGCCGGCGGCATCAAGCGCACCTGGCAGACCGTCGCCCGCGTGAACCTGTTCGTCTACGCGCCGGACTACACCGACGTGTGGGCCGCGCAGGACGCGATCGAGGCCCGCATCGGCGGCCCGTGGCGGCCGAACACCACGCCCGGTGAGGGCGGCATCCGCATCGACTCCTGGCGCAACGAATCTGCAGCGACCGAGCAGCCCTACCCCGGGCTGTCGGTCCTGTCCTCGATCTGGCGGGTCACCACCCGCCACATGCCCGCGTAGCTCCGACGCGCCCAGCGGGCCAACCACCACAACCAGCCCACGCACCAGCCGAAGGAGCTGTCCATGACCACCTGGGCCGACGTCACCACGGCGTTGAAGAACCGCAACCTCATCCGGAAGTCCCTCGACGCGATCGTCCTGACCGCGCCGAAGTCGACCGCTCTGCCGACCACCCTCTTGACCTCCGGGAATCTCGTGATCCCGACCGGGTTCAAGGGCATCGGGTGGCACTCCGATGCCGGGCTCGCCTGGGCCCGTGAGGTCGAGAACTCCGAGCTCACCGGCCACGGGTCCGTCGACCCGCTGCGCACCGACACCCGCCGGGTGACGAACACGCTGGAGGTCACCGCGCTGGAGACCAACATCCAGACCCTCGGGTTCTCGATCGGTGTCGACATCGACAAGGCCGGCGGGTCCGCTGGCGAGGTCATCCTCACCGAGCCGAACACGCCCAAGGCGGTCGAGTTCCGGATGCTCGCCCTGTCCGTCGACGACACCGACGACGGCGAGATCTACTTCGGGAAGCTCTTCGCCGTCGCCAAGGTCACCGCCACGTCGCCGGGCGCCTGGACCGACGGGGACAACGCCCAGTCCCACGGGCTCACCATCCAGGCCTACCGGGACGCCACCGCGGGCTTCGCCGTCAAGCACTTCATCGGCGGCCCCGGCTTCGAGGCGCTCCGTGAGGACATGGGCTGGGACCCGATCGCCCCCTGACCGACACCGGTCACCTGATCGCCGGTGGGGCGGGTCCCCGGCAGGCAACCTGCCCCACCGGTTCGGCAGCACCCCATGCCTGCCGCCCCGCCCTACCTCGGAAGCGAGACGCCCATGTCCGACCAGACGCCCGACCAGGCCTGGAGCTTCACCAACAGCCGCGGCCGCGTCATCACAACCCACAACGTCGTCGACGCCGAGAAGTACCGCGCTGATCGCAACTTCCGCGAGGTCACCGACACCCCGGCCGCCGAGCAGGTCGACTCCGAAGGCGGCGTCAAGCCGTACAAGGACTGGCTGAAGGGCGACCTCGAGCGCGAGGTCGAGGCCCGCAACGACGCCACCGGCGACGACGAGCCGTTCATCGAGGTCGCCGCGCCCGGGAACAAGCCCGAGCTCATCGCCGCGCTCGAGGCCGACGACGCCCACCGCGCCGACGCCTGATCCCCACCACACCTTCAACCGAAAGGCCTGCCATGCCTGCCCAAGCCAAGAAGACCGCCGCGAAGCGCACCACCGCGAGCCGCACCAGCGACAAGCCGGCGAGCGTCGCGTTCAACTTCGACACCTACCAGCGCGAGAGCCCCATCGACCCGTTCGTCATCGTCATCGGCGGGAAGCGGTACGAGTCGAGGGACCCGCTGGACCTGGACTTCCGGGCCCTCAACGCGCTGCTCGACAGCCCCGACATGCTGTTCCAGGAGCTGTTCGACGGCGATGCCGAGGAGATCCTCAAGCAGCACATCCCGCTCGGGGCCCTCGGCAAGTTCGTCGAGGCCATCGGCCAGCACTTCGGGTTGGCGGATTTCATCGCTGCGCCGAGCTGATCGACCGGTACGGCGCCGCGATCGAGGTCGACTTCTTCGAGCGCGGATGGCTGCTCACCGAGCTCTGCGCACAACGTCGATACCGCCTCATCCTGAACGTCATCGACCACCTGCCGACGGCCTCCCACTTCCGGGAGGCCGTCGCCATGGACGAGGACCTGGCCGAGGCACTCGCCGACGAGGACCTCTCGACCCGCGGTGACCCGGAGTTGCCGATTTCGGAGGCGACGCACGACGTCCTGCTGCTCACCCAGATCGTGAGCCTGCTCCGCACGATGGTGCAGCAGCGGGAGAAGAAGCGGATCCCGTTCCCGCCGCTGGCGTTCCCGAAGACGGCGCGGCACAAGATCGCCGAGCGTCGACGCAACGCGCGTCGCGCGCGGCTTCTCGCGACCGTCGCCGAGGCCCAGGCGCGGTACGCCGCGCTTCACCCCGAAGAGACCCCGCCGACGCAGTGACGAGGAGGTGAGTGCGCATGACCACTCTCGGACCCAACGCCGGTACCGCGCACATCACCGTCAAGCCGTCGCTGCGCGGCTGGTCGGCCGAGGTGCGCCGGCAGCTCGAGCGTGAGATGAAGGGCCTCCCGCCGATGCAGCTGCCGGCGCCGGACTCCCGGACCAGCCGGCGGTCCGGGGAGAAGTCCGGCGACGACTTCGCCGGCGGGTTCGACCGGATGGTCCGCAAGCGGATCCAGGCGTCCCTGTCGAACCTCCCGAAGGCCGACATCGGCGTCGCGAAGACCCAGGCCGAGCAGGAGATCAAGGACCTCCGCGCCCAGCTAGAGACGCTGTCGAAGAAGCGGATCGGCATCGACGTCGACGCCGCCGGCGCGCTGCAGCAGCTCCGGGACGTGCAGCTGCGGCTCGAGCGGCTCTCGGCTGAGTCGGTGGACATCAACGTCAAGGCCGACACAGTGCTGGCGTCCGCGCAGCTCGCTGCCCTGCACCACCAGGTCAACGAGCTGGACCGCGACAGCGTGAACGTCGACGTCAACACCAGCGCGGCCCAGCGTGGGTTGAGCGCTCTCGCCGACGTCGGGGGGATGCTCAGCACGCGGATGCAGTTGCTCGCCGGCGTTGGGCTGCTGCTGATCCCGGTCGTCGCGGTGGTGGCGTCGCTCGGCGCGACCCTGGTCGCCACCCTCGCCGCGGCGGGCGGTGGGATCGGCGCGCTCCTGGCCGCGGTGCTCGGCAACATCCTGCCGGTCATCAAGGCGCAGTCCGAGCTGAAGCAGAAGCAGCAGGAGGCCGCGTCCTCCGCGCAGGCGTACGCGTCGGCCCAGGACCAGGTGCGGACGGCCACCGAGGGCGTGGCGTCCGCGGAGATCTCCGCGGCCCGCTCGATCTCGGACGCGCAGCGGGCAGTCGCCGACGCGCGCCGCTCCGCCGCGCGGGCGATCGTCTCGGCCGAGGAGGCCGTGGTCTCTGCGCAGCGGAGCCGCAAGTCAGCGCAGCAGGACCTCGACGCCGCGATCGACGCTGCCCGGAAGAAGCTGGCCGACTACTCCGCCCAGCTCCGGCAGGCCGCGCTCGACGAGTCCGGCGCCGCGCTGTCCGTCACCCAGGCGCAGGAGAACCTGAACCAGGTCCTCTCCGACCCCACCGCGACCCAGCTGCAGATCGACCAGGCCCGCCAGGCGCTCGCCGAGGCTCAGTTCAGCTACGGCCAGGCGAGCAAGCACCGCAAGGACCTCCAGGCGCAGGCGAAGAAGGACCGGGCGGCCGGCGTCAGTGGCGACCAGGCCGTCATCGCCGCTCGGCAGCGGCTCGCGGACGCGAACCGGTCTGTCGCCGACGCCGAGCGGAACCTCGCCCAGGCGCGCGCCGACGGTGCCCGGTCGGTCGCGACCGCTGAGCGGAACCTCTCCCGTGCCCGGGCCGACGGCGCCCGGCAGGTCGCGCAGGCCCGCGAGCAGCTCGCTCACGCCCGCGAGGCGGAGGCGTACGCCGCCGCGAAGAACGCCAAGGCCCAGGCCGAGGTCGAGAAGCGCCTGAAGCTGCTCCGCGGCCCCGCCGCGGTGTTCGTGAAGGCCCTGGCCGGCGCGAAGCGGGCGTGGAAGGAGTTCCTGAAGGCGGTCGCCCCGGACGCGTTCGGACTGGCCGCCGGCGGGCTCCGGATGTTCTCCCGGATGCTGCCGAAGCTCGAGCCGCTGGTCCGCGGCTCCGCGCGCGCGGTCGGGTCGCTGTTCCGGAGCTTCGGGAAGTTCGTCACCGGCAAGGAGGGTCGCGGGTTCATCCGCTGGCTCACCAAGACGGCACCCTCGGCGATCCGGACGATCGGCCGGTCGGTCGGCAACATCATGGTCGGCATCGGCGGCCTCATCGGCGCCCTCGCGCAGAGCGACACCGGGTTCCTCGACCTGACGAAGCGGTTCGCCGACTGGGGCAAGAGCGCCAGCGGCAAGTCGTCGGTGCAGGGGTTCATCCAGTACGCCAAGGACAACGCGCCGATCGTGGCCGACCTGATCCGTGCGATCGCTGGCGCGACGGTCGAGATCCTCCCGCCTTTGGCCAAGGTCGGCACCTTCCTGCTGAAGACGATGATCCTCGGCCTGAGGACCGCGAGCTTCACCCGGAAGGCGATCAGCACTGCCTGGCACGCCATCGGCCGCGTCACCAGCGCCGTGTGGGACGGTCCCGGTGGCGTCAAGGCGATCGTCCACGGGTTCTGGTGGCTGCTGCAGCACACGCTCATCCCGACCGTGCAATTCCTGTGGCGGCACGTGATCAAGCCGGTGTTCGGCTGGATCGGCGACAAGGTCGAGACCGTCTGGAAGCGGGTCCTCAAGCCGACGTTCCAGGCCCTGTGGGCGATCCTCCACGACGTCGTCATCCCGGTCGTGCAGCGGCTGTGGGACAAGGTCGTGAAGCCGGTATTCGGGTGGATCGGCGACAAGATCTCCGGCACCTGGCACGACCACATCCGGCCGGCCTTGACCGCGTTCCGCGACTTCATCGGCGACACCCTGGTACCCGCGATCAAGCGCGGCATCGACCGCATCGGGACGATCTTCGACGGCCTACGCAAGGCCGCCGGCACCCCGGTGAAGTTCGTCGTCGACACCGTCTACAACAACGGGATCCGGAAGGTCATCAACGCCATCCCCGGCGTGAGCGGCGTCGACCCGATCGACACCTCGAAGTGGCCATCGTTCGCGACCGGCGGCGTGCTGCCCGGGTACACCCCCGGCCGGGACGTGCACCGGTTCGTGTCCCCGACAGCCGGGGTCCTGAACCTGTCGGGCGGCGAGGGCATCCTGATCCCCCAGGCCGTCCGGCAACTCGGCGGCTCCGCGGGCATCGCGTACCTCAACAAGCGCGCCCGGGCCGGACGCCTCTCGCTGAGCCCGCTGCTCGAGCAGTCGCACGCCTCCGGCGGCATCGTGTACGTCGACGGTGAGCCGATGTCGCGGGTCGCGGCCGCGCAGCTCGCGGCCGCGGAGAACGCGTCGGGGATCCCGATGCGGGTCATCCAGGGCTCGTACCAGCCGTACACCTCGTACTCCGGGTCCAGCCACATGGGTGGTGGCGTCATGGACACCTCGCCGGCGACCTGGACCGCGCAGAGCTGGCTCCGCAAGGCGGCGTTTGCCGCGTGGGTGCGGAACGTCCCTGGCGCGGCGTTCGCGGGGTCAGGGGCGCACATCCACTCGGTGTCGATGATCGACCCGGCCGTGACGAACCACAGCCAGGTGCTGTCGTACCAGATGGGCGGCGACGGCCTCGGCGGGGCGGACTACGGGCCGCGACCGGCCGTCGACCCGACGATCATGAAGGCGGTCCGGACGCTGCTGGGCGGTGGGCTGTCGTTCGGCAGCCCGACGGTCAGCGGGACCCACTCGGGCGGCGGGAACCCGCTGACGAAGTTCCTCGACGCGATCGACACCGTGAAGGACGTCGCCAGCGCGCTGCCGAAGATGCTCGGCCGGCTCGGGTCGATGGGCCCGTGGGGCAAGCTCATGCTCACGGGCGTCAAGTCGATGGGCGGCAAGTTCCGCGGCTGGGTGAACGACAAGATCCCCGGCCCCGGGCCGTTCCCGAACCTGTTCGACTCGGGCGGCCTCGCCGTCGGCCGAGGACTCCTCGCGAAGGAGACGATCGCGCCGGAGCGTGTCCTCGACCCGCGGCAGACCGTCGCGTTCGAGCAGCTCGTCGCCGCCCTCACCGGCACCGACCGCGCTGGCCGGTCCCTCGCCGGCGGCAGCCGCACTCCGGACCTCCGCGTGCAGCGGGTGCGGCTCATCGACTGGGACAAGGGCCTCGCCGAGATCGAGTACCTCGCCCACGGCGCCGCCGAGCAGGTGTACGCGTCGCACTCCGCGCACGCCGCGCGCATGAACGACCTCGACGTCGACTACTAGGCCGAAGGGACGGTGGCATGGGATCAGCGACCGCCAGGCGCAGCATCCGTGACGCGGTAGCCCGCTCCGACAAGCCCGCCGCGACGTTCGGCAACGGCGTCACGATGACCGTCGTCAACGGCACGGTCGTGAAGATCCCGCACATCCAGGCGCCGGCACCGTGCCCGGTCGGTTGCACCATCACGTCGACGAAGCTGCGGCTCACCCAGCAGGGCACGGCCTCCACCGGGAACCGGACCCTCAGCCTCTACCGCATCACCGGGAAGTGGACCGAGAGCACGCTCACATGGAAGGGCCGCCCGCCGCAGGACGCGACTCCGGTGGCGACGGTGACGGTCAACGGCGCCGGATCCGACGGCCGGGTGGTGGAGTTCGACCTGCCCGACGTGTACCAGTCTTTCGTCGACGGCGAGTTCGTCAACTGGGGCTTCACCCTGGAGTCGAACAACGGCAACGACATCACCTTCTACACGTCCGAGTCGATCAAGAACAAGCCCGAGCTCGTCACCGCGTGGTCGAACCGGCCCGAGACGCCGACCGACCTGTTCCCCAGCGGCGGCGCGCTCGTGTCGACGCCGAAGCCGCTGCTGCGGTGGAAGTTCATCGACCTCGGCGGGAACACGACCCTCGGGGCCATCCAGGTGCAGATCAAGGGCTCCTCGGCCGGGTGGAGCGCGAAGACCGGGTTCACCTCGCCCACGTTCGACTCCGGTGTTACGGCCGCGGGGAAGCCGCAGTACGCCCTCGGATCCTCGGGCTACGCCGGGATCGCATCCGGCGGGTCGATGTGGTGGACCGTCCGGCACCGCGACGGGGCCGGCCTCTGGTCGGACTGGGCCGACCCGCAGCAGGTGACCTACAGCGCGCTGCCTGTCCCGACGCTGAACAGCCCGGGCCCGACGGTCAACGACACCACGTTCCCGTGGTCTTGGAGCGTGTCGGCGCAGGTGCGGTACCAGCTGCTGATCCTCGACGGGAACGGCAAGCAGCTGTGGGACAGCAAGGAGCTGACCTCCGCGGACGCCCGGTCCTTCACCCAGCCGCGCGGGGTGATCAAGAAGTCCGGCAGCGACTACACCGCGGTGCTGCGGGTGTGGGACTCGACGAGTCGGCAGAGCATCAACGGCGCACCGGCGTACGCCGAGGTCCGCCGGACGTTCACCTACGTCGACCTCGCCGGCGTCGCGCCGGTCACCGACCTCGAGCTCGCGATCTCCGATGACCTGTCGGAGGCGACCTTCACCTGGGCGCGGTCGGCGATGCCGGACCAGTTCACCGTCTGGCTCGGCGACGAGCAACACGCCGTGCTCAACGGCCCCGACGTGTTCCTGACCGGGACCACCTACCAGGCGACGTTCTACGACATCCCTCCGCGCCTCACCCACACCGTGACCATCAAGGCCGTCGAGGTCGACGGATCCGACGTGTCGAAGTCGTCGAAGAACAACCCGACGGTCGACGTCTACCTCGACCCGGTCGGAGTGCGTCTCGTCGACACAGGCACCGGTGATGCGGTGATCCTGTACGCCGAGGACGGCCAGGACGACATCGTCACCTCCGAGATGCCGGAGATCTCCGAGCGGTTCGAGCCCATCGGCGCCGACGTCGCCGTCAACGTCACCAGCGTCCTCCGCTGGTTCGAGGGCACGATCGACAACGGCATCCTGGCCGACCTCGACACCGTCAGCGCCCGCGAGCAGCGCGCGCGGATGCTGGCGATGAAGGCCACCCCGCTCGTGCCGAAGGTGCTGGTCTGGGGCCGCAACGCCGTCCCGATCTACCTCTCGAAGGTGAACGTCGTCGACGAGAACCCGGCAGTTGGCGAGCGGTACAAGGTGTCAGCAGCCTTCGCGGCCGCCGTCCCGTCACCGGAGTGGGAGCTGTCGTGATCCCCATGCCGCTCGACGCCGACGAGCTCGTCGCGCTCCACGACGACATGCGGTACGGGCCGTACCTGATGCAGCCGTCGGTGCAGATGCTCGACCTCGACCACGGGCTGATCTCCGACCTCTCCGACCGTGTCGTCGACGGGCAGGTGGACTGCAAGCTCGAGGGGAAGATCGCCACCCGATCGCTGTCGCTGACCTTGGTCGACCCGGCCCGCGAGGTCGCGATCGACGGCGAGGACGTCGGAGACGGGGCGCTGTTCTACGACAAGATGATCTCCGCCGGGATCCGGTTCAAGGGCCCACGGCTGGGACGGTGGGTCCGGATCCCCATCTTCTGTGGCCCGATGACCAACGGCGGCCGGTCCGGCTACACCGCGCAGGTCACCGCCCAGGGCAAGGAGCGCCTCGCCACCGGGATGGTGTGGGACGCGAAGAACGTCACCGCGGGCACGAAGAAGGTCACCGCGATCAGTGACGCGCTCGTCGCGACCGGCGAGGACCCGGCACGGATCCAGCTGCCCGACATCCCCGGGAAGATTCCGAACGACATCCTCCTCGAGCGGACCGACAACGAGTGGGCGTCCGTGGTGGTGCCGGTGTCGGCGTCGACGAACCGGCAGGGACTCTACGACGGCCGCGGTGACTACCGCCTCCGTGTCTGGCCTGACGACCCGGCCGTCGTGTTCACTGACGGCAACGGCGGCACGATCCTCACCCATCCCGAGGTGAAGTACGACCAGTACGCCGGCTGGAACGGTGTCTGGGTCAAGGGCCAGCGGAAGCCCACCGGGAAGCGGGTCGAGTCGGTCCTGTGGCTGCCCGAGAACCACCCCTGTTCCCCGTGGTCGCGCAAGCGCGGTGGCGTGCCGTTCCGGATGGCGTACGTCGTCACCAACTCCAAGGTCCGCAACCAGGCCGAGGCCGACGACCTGGCTGAGCGCTACCTGCGGCGCCTCGCGCGCGAGATCGTCAACGTGACCGCCGACGTCATGCCGAACTGGCTCCTCGAGCCCGGCGACGTGATCGCGTTCCGCACCCTCGAGCTCGGCAACATCGAGCAGGTCCTCAGCGAGTTCAGCCTCCCGCTCCTGCCGGGCGTCTCGATGTCCGTCGGGGCGACGAAGGTGCTGCAACGGCCCATCAAGAACCGCCGCAATGGTGGCCGTACCGCCCGGCCGACGACCCCGACCCGTCATCACCGCAGCAGCATGAAGGAGGACCGAGTCGCGTGACGGACCCCATCGCCGCTGGCACCGTGACCTCGGTCGACATCAAGCCGGTCGGCTCCCCCACCGTCGCGGACGCCGCGGTCGATGACCTGGTCCTGTTCGTCAACGACGCCTCCGTGTTCAGCCCGGGCGACGAGGTCCAGGTAGCCATCACCGACGGGCCCACCGAGTACTACACCCTCGCGGCAGTCGACGACGACGAGGGA
The DNA here is from genome assembly GCA_013361475.1 of Hamadaea sp. GTDB lineage: Bacteria > Actinomycetota > Actinomycetes > Mycobacteriales > Micromonosporaceae > Hamadaea. The sequence continues at coordinate 34,478 of JABFYB010000274.1, read as the reverse complement.
CTCACCCTCTCCACACCGCTGACCGACGCCGCCCCGGCCGGCACCATGGTCTCCACCACGCCGTTGCAGCAGAAGATGGTGGCGCAGGTCCGGCTCGTCGAGTCCGGCGAGGTGCTCCCCTGCACGGTGATCTACCGGCTGCAGGACGCGCTCCCGCTGGGGATCCGCGACGAGGCGACTGCCGAGACGGTTGTGACGCTCGCGATCGGCGACGAGCGGTACGTCTTCGACGTCATCGCCGAGCAGGTCGTCGTCGATGCCGGGTTCATCGACCCGACCACCGTCACCACCGACGTCGCGGCCGATTGGGGTGTCGTCGTCCAGCAGCAGCTCGACGACGAAGCGTCCCGCGTCGACGCGGACATCGCAGCCATCGACCAGGCTCACACCGACGCCGAGGCCGCGATCGATTCCCGCGTCGACGGCGTGCTCGCCGAGTTCGACGACCGGCCGCCCCGTGTGGAGTCCACCAGCGCCCCGGGCTCGACGGCGAACGTGGCCGGCACGATCTGGGAGCAGTACGACACCCTGACCCCGGCGGCGGGCCAGTCCCGGAAGCTCATCGCCGCGTGGCGGGGCAAGGGTGGCACCACGTGGGACCCCGTGTCGATCGACCCGGTCTACATCCCGAAGATCGACGTCAACACCGGAACCGTCGGCCTGCTCGGCGTGAGCCGGCTCCTCGTCACCGACCTCACCGACTACGTCCGCGACCCGTCGATGAGCGGCATCGGGACGTGGGACCCGTGGCCCGGCGCGGCCTACTCCACCGACACGCCGTATGTGAGCAGCCCCAACGGGCAGCACCTCCGGTTCACGACCGCGAACTTCACCTTCACCGGCGGCACCGCGGGCCGGGCCATGGAGCCGATGTTCCCGGTCACCCCAGGCGACGTGTTCCGGTGCTCGATGGCGTACCGCCGGTTCAGCACCACCGTGCAGTCGGCCGGCTACGTGGCGCTGCGGATGCACTACTACGACGCCGCCGGGAACTCGATCCAGGCCGACTTCACCCAGATCGCGATGAGCGCGATCGGCGATCGGCTGTGGCGCACCCTCACCCTGGACTCGACGGTCCCGGCCGGCGCCGCCCAGGCCCGGTGCTACCCGTACCTCTACCAGACCGCCGCCGGCGGCGTGTACGACGTCGACGAGGTCCACTGCCGCCGCAAGGCAGGCGGGGAGCTCATCGTCGACGGCGCCGTCCAGGCACGGCACTTCACGGGCGACACCTTCAAGGGTGTCACCATGACGGCCCCGCTCCTCCAGACCAGCGAGACCGACTCGCGAGGCATCAAGCTCGTCTCGTCGGCCAACGGCGCGTTCGGGTCGCTCATCGCCTACGCCGCGGACGGAACCCCGACGTTCACGCTGAACGGGCAGACCGGCGACATCGTCCTGGCCGGGTCGGTGACGGCCGGGTCGACGATCGAGGGGTTCGACATCGTCGGCTCGTCGTTCAAGACCGAGACGGGCTTCGACGACATCGAGATCATCCCGGGCACGTCGTCGCTCCCGGCGGCGATCAACTTCCTGTCCGACAACGCCCAGTACGACCCCAGCCAGCCGGCCCGAATGTCGTGCTACGACTCCGTGCAGACCATCGACGGCGACACCTATGACACGGTGAACGTCCGGGTCCAGGGCGCGAAGATGCTGGGCTCGGGAACCGCGCCGCGCATCGACATCGGTTCCTGGAAGAACCGCAACGGTGGCGCAGTGTCCGCGAGCCTGGACTACTACGCGGGCGGCTCAGCTGGGTCGAAGGGCTCGCACTTCTTCTGGATCGACGCGAACCTGATCCACAACACCGACATCAAGGGATTCACCGTCCAGGCTGGTCGGGCACTCGGCGTCGGGGCGGCCGCGTCGCTAGCACCCGCCAACGGCATCCTGACCGCGGGCGACATCTCCAGCGGCGCCCGCGTGTTCGCCAACGGGCAGATCCAGGCGAACTACAACAACCCCGCCAACCCGGGCGGCGGTTTCGTAGATGGTGCCTTCGCTGGAGGCGGCGTGTCCGGTGCGTCCGTCAATGACAACGGGCGCATCGTGCGGACGTCGTCGTCGTTGCGGTACAAGAAGTACGTCCGGGAGCTCACGCTCGAGGAGGCCCGGGTCGCCTTGACGCTGCGACCGGTCACCTTCCAGTGGCGGGCCGATACCGAGAACGGCAACCGCCGCGTCCCCGGCTTCATCGCCGAGGAGGCGCACGACGCCGGCGCCTGCCTGTGGGTCACCTACACCCAGGACGACCAGGATGCCGGGGAGCCGGACGGCTTCCGGTACCAAGAACTGACGGCGGCACACAACGCGCTCATACAGGACCATGAGGCCCGGATCGCCGCGCTCGAAGCCGAAAACACCGAGCTCCGCGACATGGTCACCGCGCTCGCCGAGCGGGTCGCCGCGTTGGAGACCCGCTGATGCCCCTCGACCGCGACCACGTCACCGTCGGCTCCCGGATCATGCTGCCGACCTACCCGCTGTTCATCGGCGGCGTCGGCCTGTCGCTGACGTTCACTCCGATCGACCGGCTCCTCGAGACCCCAGCGTTCGCCTACGCCGCCGACCTCGCACCGCTGCGGCTGTGGGGCGCCGGTTTCCTCGCGGTCGCCGCGATCCTCATCATCGCCCTGCTCGCGCACCGGCGGGCCGCCTACCTCGCCGGGGCCGCCGTGATGGTGACGTGGATGGCGGGCTGGACCGGGCTCCTCGTCTTGTCCGCGATCAAGGGGGAGTCGTCCTACTCGGCATGGATGTGGCCCGCGTTCGTGGCGGTCGCCGGTTACGCGACCATGTCGTCGCTTCTGGCTCGGGAGGTCTGATGCTGCTCCGGCTCTCGGGACGCTACGGCTGGCGGGGCGTGTGGCTCATCGTGGTCGGTGTCGCATGGTGCGTCTTCGGCGTCGGCCAGTTCTTCTTCCCCCTCCCCGACAATCCGTGGGTCCTGTTCCAGCTCCTCCCAGACGCCGCGCTCGCCGCCGGCTGGTGGGTGACCGGCATCGTCGCGATCCTGCAAGGGCTGCGCGGCGACCCGCACTCCACGGCCGACGACGCGCTCGGGCACGTGGCGCTGTACCTGATGCCGGCCGTCCGGATCGCGTCCTACGGCTTCGCCGGCCTGGTGTCTGTCGGCAGCTGGGTAGCCGAGCGGTTCGGTTACGACGGCCGCCCGGTCGGTGACCCGACCGCCTGGTACTCGGCGCTGCTGTGGGCGATGTTCACGACGATGCTCGCGGTCGGCGCGTCCTGGCCGAACCCGCAGCCGCCGATCCCGCACCCGCCCGCCCGGCTCCTCGATGACGGACCAACGCCATGAGTGGCCCGGTCCTGGTCGCGATCGTGACCACCGTCGGGTCGGTCGTCGGTGCCGTGCTCATCTATCTCGGCGCCCGGGTCACCGCGACGCGGTCGAAGGAAGCAGCGACGCAGGCGACCGCCGTCGATGCGCAAGAGTCGGCCGTGCAGGCGTGGCAAGGGCTCAACGAGCCGCTGATGAAGCGGATCGACTGGCTCGAGAAGCGGATGACCGAGGCGGACGCGCGCCACGACCGGGACCGCAAGGCTGCTGAGGTAGAGCGGCAGCAGTTCCAGCGCGAGATCGTCGGTCTCAAGCGCGCGCTCACAAAGGTGCAGGACGAGGTGCACACCTGGCAGCGGCTTGCGAAGGTCATCGCCCGCTGGGCCACGAAGCTCCGGGATGAGGTCATCCGACTCGGCGGAGACCTCCCCACCACGCCGGGCGAGCTCCTCCTCGTGCAGGCCCTCGAAGACGACCAGGACAGCTGACCAGATGGCCACGGCCGAGCGGTCCTCGACGGCCCCGCTCAGCCGAGTCAGGCCCTGCGACCGCTGCGGCCATGACGAGCGCGTCCTGCGCTGCGCCGCCGAACTCATGTCCGGAGTCACCTGCCGCTGCCGCGACGTCCCCGTCTCCGGCATTCATCCCTAGCAAGGAGTCCCGATGGGTCCGTATGACCGCACCACCTACGGCGGCAAGCCCGTCGACTGGCTCACCCGCGCCGCGCTCGAGGACGTGTCTACCGAGCTCTATGGCGCACCGGACCAGCTCACCATCCTCCAGGGGTCGTACAACGCTGGCGGAGTCGCGGCCAGCGCCGGAACGCATGACGGTGGGGGTGCCGTCGACCTTGCTCCTTACGACGCCGACCGGAAGGTGCTCGTTCTGCGCGAGCATGGGTTCGCCGCCTGGCACCGCGCAGAGCTCTGGAAGGACGGCGTCCGCGTGTGGGGCGAGCACATCCACGCCGAACTCATCGGGGACCGGATGGCGTCGGCTGGTGCCAAGGCGCAGTGGGCCGAGTACCTCAAGGGCGAGAACGGCCTCGCGAACCACGGCCCCGACGACGGGCCGCGCGACTTCGTGAACAACCGCTACCACTGGCAGCGCGGCGCCCAGCGGATCACCCGCGCGGCCGCGCTGATGCAGCGCGCGCAGCTGCTGCTCTCAACGGGCATCCGAGGCTACGCCGTCGGCAAGTCCCGCAAGGCGCTTCGCGACGCCGCCAGCCAGCTGCCCAAGGGCTCGAAGTGAGGGCGCTGACCGTCGGAGCCCACAACCTCCACGACGAGCACGGCCTCCCGACGTTCTTCGCCGACGTCGTGTTCTACAGCGAGGCCGTGCCGTACCTGATCCGCCAGCGGCGCCGCGAGCTCATCCGCGAATACCGGCGGGCCCGCGCAGTGGGGTTCCGGGTGAAGGGCACCCCGCTGAACCACAGCCTCGCGATCGCCGTGAACACCCGGGTCCTCACGCCCGTGTCGAAGGAATACCACCGAGCCCACCGCGGCATCAAGAAGGTGACGCCGAGCCGCGGCACGCTGATCCTGAAGTGCCGGACCGTCGACACCGACCGGAAGGTCGCCCTGGTCGGCGAGCACCGGATCAACGCCGCGTTCCCGCCCTACGTCCGCGGCGAGCAGATCACCCGCCAGAAGTTCTGGGGCGAGCACACCGAGATGACCCTCGCCCTTGTCGACGAGCTCGAGGCGGAGGGCCACTTCGTCATCGCCGGCGGCGACCTCAACACGCCGCACGACATCTCCGGCTACGAGAGCCACCTGCTCGAGCAGGGCCACGGCCTCGACCGCCTGGGCTGCAGCGAGGAGGGCCACTGGTCTGAGTTCGCGCGGCTCAACCCCGTCGGATCCGACCACCACCGCATCAGGGCCACCTTGACCCTGCCGAAGGAGTACCGATGAGCCAGCCCCGAGTCTCTCAGGCCGTCACCAGGCCCGCCCGCACCGCCGTCCAGGGCGGACTCGCGTTCGCCATCACCGAGCTGCTCGACTCGTTCGGGATCCTGCCGATGGACGAGCGCCAGTACGCCGCTGTGCTCCTGATTCTCACCATCGTGCTCGGCGCCGTCCAGGCGGCCGTCGAGAACAGGATCGGCAAGGGCTTCCTTCGCCCCGTGCCGCCCACCGACGACCCCGTCCCCGGCAAGTAGGCCACCGTGGGCCGCTACGTCGGCCCTCTTCTCGGGGTGGGCCTAGCCATCGCAGCTGTCCTGACCGCCCAGTTCACCGCCGCGGCCGCCGCCTGGGCGTGGTGGGTGCGCGACGTACGCCGGAGCCGGTGATGCGGAACCCCGGCCGCACCTGGGGCGTCATCGTCACCGCCACGACCCTCGGGATCGGCGGCCTCGACGTCTGGTGCGACCGCCGCAAGGACGACTCCACCCTCTCGTGCTGCACGCGCCGACTGGTGGCCCGTGTCCCGGGAGGCCGGCACCTCTTCGCCGCCGGCCTCGCCGTCGCCGCCATCGGCTTCTACGACCACATCGTCGGCCCCCTCGCGGCCGCCGTCCAAGAACACAGCTAGGAGGCTGGCGTGGCTGATTCGGATCTCGACTACGCGAAGGTGATCGGTCGCTTCGGACTTGCGGTGGGTGACACCGACGACGCCGGCGACAACCCCGACATCGTGTTCTGTGACGAGGGCACCGTCGACTTCATCCCGCTGCAGACGATCACCAAGGTCGCGGCCGGCTCTCCGTCGGCGTTCACCGCCGGCCAGGGCGTCATCACCGCGACCATCTCGGGACCGACCTACGTCGACCCGACCGGCAGCGGGAAGAACGGCGCCGGGTACATCACCTACAACGGCAAGCCGTTCGTCTACCTCGTCGACCTCACCTCGAGCAAGGTGAACCCGCCGATCGGGCCCGACAAGGCCACTCACCGGGTGGTGTTCAAGAACATCCGCGCGGCCGGGACGAAGGTCGACTTCCCCACCCTCACCGCGCACTTCACTGCGGCCGGGCCCGACGCGAGCGGCGTCAACGACCTCACCACCTCCCTGCCGGTGAGCCCGGGCGAGTCGAGCCCGATCTACCAGGGGCCGCCCGGGGTCGGGATCGCGTCGGCGGCCATCGTCGGCGGGACCAACCTGCAGCTCGAGCTCACCGACGGCGCCACCGTGGACGCCGGCGCGCTCCCGGTCGGGCCGGGCGGCTCCGACACCGGCGTGGCCGGCTACCTGGGCACCTCCGGATCCCAGAGCCGCGCGGCCACTCGGGCCCTCGTGGCCGGCGACGTCGGGACCCCGACCAGCGACATCGCGAAGCAACTGTCGGCCTCGTTTGTGCGGTTCCTCGACACCAACGGCAACCCCATCTCGGGGCACGTCGTGACGATCACGGTCAACACCTCTACCGGCGAGATCGCCGACATCACCTTCGCCTGAGAGGACGAGCACCGATGGCTTACATGAAGGACTCGACCGGCCGCCGCCTCGACTCGATCGCCGTCCCCGCGGCAACCGAGGTGCTCCCGAAGTGGAAGGCGAGCACAACCTACGCCGCCAACGACCTCGCCCTGAGCCCGACCGGTGACGTGATCGCCGCCAAGGCCGGATTCACCAGCGGCACCGTCTTCGACTCGTCGAAGTGGCGCACCATCGTCCCGGCCGACCCGTTCCGCTACGACTCCACACGCCTCGTGCAGTGGCGCGCGGCCGTCGCCCAGGTCGCCACCCGGCCCGCCCGCCTCGTCGTCGTCGGGGACTCCATCTGGGAGGGCTACGGTGCATCCGCCGCGGCCAAGCGCGACATCGAGATCCTCCGCGACCGACTGCGACAGCGCCTGCAGCCCGCGGGCGTCGCGGGTGGCGAGGGCTACGTGCCCGCCTTCTACGTCTCCACCACCATGCCCCAGCGCCTCAGCGGCACCACCGGCGTCCTCACCCAGCGCACCGACCTCGCCGGCCTCGGCCAGCGCGTCGGCATCATCGGCGTCGGCGGGTCGATCCGCACCATGACCTTCACTGGTACGGGCCTCGACATCTACTACACCCAGGGCTCCCCCGCCGGAACCTTCACCTACGCGATCGACGGCGGCGCCGCCACGAGCGTGAACAGCAACAACGCCACCCTCAAGGGCGGACTCATCGCCCAGGTCCGCGGCCTCTCCGCCGGTAGCCACACCCTCACCCTGACCGCCACCACCGGCGGCAACGGCATGTACTTCGAGGGCGTCGAGGTCTACAACGGCGACGAGGCCGCCGGCATCCACGTCCTCGACGGCAGCCACTCCGGCTGGCAGAGCGACGACTTCGCCACCGGCGGCACCACCGCACCGGGCCTCTGGTACGACTCGCTGAACGCCTCCGCACCCGACCTCGTGCTCATCAGCCTCGGCGTCAACGACTGGCGCTCCGGCAGCCAGACACGTCTCACCTCGGCGCAGACCAAGAGCAACCTGCAGACGCTCATCGCCAACATCCGCAGCAAGGTGACCAGCGCGCCGAGCATCGGCCTGATGATCCCCTACTCAGTAGCCGACCCCGGGTCGACCCCGGAGGCGTGGCCCAACTACCGGAAGGCCATCCACGACGTCGCCCAGGCCGACGGCAAGTGCGCCCTGATCGACCTCGACGCCGTCGCAGCTGGCGGCTTCGTCGGGACGACCGACCCCTACGCCCTCAACTACGGCACCGACTACATCCACCCGAACGACAAGCTGCACGCGATGCTCGGCACGGCCGTCGCCAACGTGCTCCTGTCCGCCTGAGCCGGTTACCCTCCGGGGCGTGCCGAGTGACGCCGCCCGCCGCTACATCCCGACACCTCTCGTCTCCGCTGTAGCGGCGGTGCGTGCGGCCCGCGCCCGGAGGAACCCGGCAGCGCGGGCGGACGCCGAGGAGCAGATGAGGCTCATCCTCGGGCCAGTCGGACGAGAGCACGACGTGCCCGCGGCGGCGGGGCGGTATCTGCTGCGGCAGGCGTACCGGGGCGAGGCCCGCTGGCACCCGCGGCTCGCGAGCCGCCAGCCGGTCGACGGCGCCGAGCACCTGGCCGGCATCGAGGGCGGAGCCGTGCTGAACTTCCTGCACCACGGGCTCTACGACGGGATCTTCGCGTCAGTCCGCGCCGCGACAGGCCGCGCGGTCACGGTCATCGTCGACCCCAACCACCTCGCCCCCGACGCGCTGCCATGGAAGCGGCAGCACATCCGCGTAGTCAGCAGAGGCGGCCCGATCCTCGCGGCGGACGCCGGCTACCCGTCCATGCTCGAGCGGGTGAGGGACGGCGAGATCGTCGCTCTCGCGACCGACGTGCCACATCGGCTGTCCGTGCACTTCCTCGGCCGCGAGCGCCGCGGGGCCTTCGGCGCGGCCAAGCTCGCGATGGACTCCGGCGCACCGATGGTCGTCGCCACCTCGCACCCCTACGGCCGTCACGGCGCCCGCGTCCGGCTGCACGCGCCGCTGCACCCGGCCGACTTCGCCTCTGGGGCCGACCTCCTGCAGGCTGCGCTCGCCATCCACGAGCCCGCGCTCCTCGCCTGGCCAGAGGCCTACGACAAGCCGAACCTGCGCTGGGGCTAGACCGGAGCGGCCGCCTGGAGCAGCCGCATCACGTCGTCGTGACCGCCGGCCACGCCCACGTCGATGAAGTTGCAGCGCGTGAAGGTGCAATCCCGCAGCAAGATCGCGCCGCGCACGACCGGGCGTGACTCGGGAACGTCCCAGATGAGCTCGTCGACGGCTCCCTCGAAGTGGCAGTCGGTGAGCCGGCATCCGTCGAAGTAGACGACCGCCGGGCCGATCACGTCGACATCGGTGAACGATGCACCCGCGGCGCCCTGCTGGCCCGCGAGCTCACGACCGATGTAGAGCGTCTGTCGCTTCGTCCGAACCATGCCGGACAACCTATCCAGCGTCATCGCCCAATGCCCCACTCGGCCGGGTATGCCGGTCACAGAACTGCGCCCCCGCCACCCTCACGCAGGGTGGCGGGGGCGCTTTCGCTGTGCGCTCAGCGCTTCCCGTCGCGCAGCTGGTAGACCCGCGCGCGGCTCACACCGAGGACCTCGCCGACCCGCTTCGCCGGCATCCCTTCGGCGAGCGCTTCACGGACGGCGCGCTGCAGGTCTTGCTCAGCAGCCCGGAGATCGGCCCGGGCATCGGCCAGCTTGTCGCGGGCATCGACCAGGTCCTCGACCGCGACGGTGTTCATCAGCTCACGGATCTCGTCGAGCTCTGCGACTTCGACCTCGGCATCGCTGTCGACTGACGCGTCACGACGCTCGGAGAGCGGGCCGAGGAGATGCTCGATCGGGATGCTGTGCGCGGTGGCGTACTGGCGAACCGTCAGGGTGGATGGCATGTCAACATGACAAGCGGCGCTAGACGCCATTGTCAAGCACATCTAGACTCGCAGACGAAGCGGCCCCCGCCGGTGTTGGCGCACCAGACGAGGGCCTTGCCGAACCAACCGACCGTTACCTCGGAGGATCGACCGTGTCGAACGCTATCGTCCCCGCTGCCCTTCTCGGCAGCCTTCCGCCTCTCGAGCGGACCGCCATCGGCTACCTCGCCGACTACGAGGGCAACACCCGGGCCCTCTACGAGTCCCACTTCAATCGGTGGCTCACCTGGTGCCGCGAGCACGGGATCGACCCGCTCCGCATTGACCGGGCTCACATCTCGCTGTACGTCCGCGAGCTCCACGAGGTCCGCGGCCTGAAGGCCTCGACTGTCAACACGATGTTCCGGCCGGTGAAGGGGTTCTACCGCTACGCGTTCCTCGAAGGCGTCACCGACCGTGACCCTGCCGTGCACGTCCGGCTCCCGAAGGTCGACTACGGGAAGAAGTCCCCGCTCGAGCGTGAGGAGCTGCGTGCGTTCCGCCGAGCCGCGAAGGAGCTCGGCGGCCGACACTGGGCGCTGTCCGAGCTGCTGTGCCTCCACGGGCTGCGCATCAGCGAGGCGTGCAGCATCGACGTGGACGACTACTCCGACGTCGAGCGCGGCCACCCGATCCTCCGCGTGAAGCGGAAGGGCGGCAAGGTCGTCGGGCTCCCCCTGCCCGTCGCGCTGCTCCTGGCGCTGCAGGACGCGGCCGGAGATCGGACGCAGGGCCCGCTCCTCACTACTCGGGACGGCCGCCGGCTGCACCGGTCCACCGCGGCCGGGCTCGTTCGGACCATCGCGAAGCGCGCCGGGATCACCCGGCCGATCAACCCGCACCTCATCCGGGCATCGCTGATCACCAGCCAGCTCGACGACGGCATGACCATCCGCGACGCGCAGTGGCTCGCCGGGCACGCCGACCCGCGCACCACGTCGCGGCACTACGACCTCGGCATGAGCAACCACGACAAGCACCCGGTACACATCGTCTCGGCTCGCCTCACCGCCTGACCCTTCACCGGCATGGGGTGAAGATGCGACGCTTCACCCCATGCCGGAACACCCGACGCCGACCTACGTCGACCTCATGACGGCGATCGACGCGCTGATGCTCGCCCACAGCGAGGAGGTCCGCGGCGGACGCACAGAGGAACTGCGCGCCGAGACCAGCCGTCGGTACGCCGAGGTAGCGCACCTGGTCCGCGCCGCCACGATCCAGCCGGCGCCGCCGCCAGCACCGGAGGACGACCCGCGGCTCCCCAAGCGGCGGCCACCGCGGCCCCGCTGAGGTCTCAGGCGAGTTCGGTGACGGTGACCTGGCCGCTCGGGCCGGCGTCGAGCCGGATCGTGTATGGCCGGGCGGGCTTCGCGTTCGTCGTCGCGATGATCCAGACGATCGCCCACACGCAGGTGAGCAGCGTCAGGACCGCGTGCACCAGGTGGCTGACCTGGGTCGCTGGGCGTACGCCGCTGACGATGGCCCAGTCGTCCCCGCGCTGCGCGACGGCTCCGCCGACGGAGACCTGCCGAGCGATCGCGATGTCCCAGCGCGAGACGTCGTGTCGCGGCGGTCGCCTCCCAGCCGTGGGGGGTCAGGACGAAGCCGTTCGCCTCGTCGCCGATCTGCCACTCCGGCCCACGCGGCGGGGGGATGGGGTTCACGCCCGGAACGCTCACGCCCGGCACCCTATGCGGATGCGCGCTCCTCCGGGCGCTTTCGCGCAGTCCGCTGCGCGCGGCGGGCGTCGCGGAGGCGGCGGAGCCGGTTCACCAGCTGCGCGTCGAACTCGAGCGCGGCTGGGTGGTCGATCAGCGCGTTGAGGACTTGGAAGTAGCGGGTCGCGGTCATGTCGAACCGCTCGACGATCGCGGACTCCTTCGCGCCGGCGTACTTCCACCACTGGCGCTCGAACACGAGGATCTCGCGGTGGAGGTCGGAGAGGTCATCGGCAGGGGTCGTGGACACGAGACGCGACGGTAGATGGCGCCGCCGACATTCCCGCCAATAGTCGTCCTGTGGTGGTCGGTGGAGTTCCTGTGGAGTCAGGAAGTGTGTATGAACGTGTGTACGGCCCCGATCCGCTGACCCCGAACGAAGAACGGCCCCTCACCTGTTCGCGCAGGTGAGGGGCCGTTTTGGTCACTGAGCCGCCTGTCGGAATCGAACCGACGACCTATTCATTACGAGTGAATGTCTCAGGTAGGCTGACTACGCCAGATCGGGCAGATTCACGCTCAAAACAAGGCGTGTGGAGTGCTGTCGAGTACGGTGGAGATGTGTGTAGCGATGTGTGTACGGAGGCCTGAGGGTGGCAGTCAAGGCGAGGAACAAGCGCCGGCAGTACGGATCTGGCGGCGTCACGCAGCGCTGTGACACCGGCAAGGGCTGCCCCGACCTGGTCCCCGGCCCGCCCCACCCGAAGACGGGCAAGCCCACCAAGGTGCGCCCGGCCCACAAGTGCACCGGACTCTGGATGGGCCGCATCGACGCCGGCACCTACCCGAACGGCAAGCGCCGCCAGGTGACCGTCTACGGCCGGACCGAGGCCGAGGCGAAGACGAAGCTCGACCGGAAGCGGAAGCAGATCGCAGCCGAGGGCAAGGCGATCGCCACCAAGTCCCGAGAGACGGTGCGCAGCTGGTCGGTGAAGTGGCTGAAGAAGCGCGAGACCACGCAACGCCCCAACGCCTACAAAGCCGACGTCTCGCTCATGAAGAACTGGATCGTGCCGACGATCGGCACCCGGCGGCTGGAGAGCCTCACTCCCCAAGACGTCGAAGCGGTCGCCGAGGCGATCATCGAGGCCGGGCTGACGACCGGCACCGCACGACGCGCGCACAGCGTGATGATGCAGATGTTCAAGGACGCCGCCCTCAACGGCAACGACGTCCCCCAGCGCATCCTCCTGGTGCACGCTCCCCCGCCCGGCTCGAGCGACCGAACCAGCCTCCAGCTCGACGAGGCCGTCGCCGTGCTCCAGGTCGCCGCCGGCCTACCCCACGGATCGCGCTGGGCGACAGCACTGCTCCAAGGCGTCCGCCCGATGGAGTGCCTCGGCCTGACCTGGTCGTGCGTCGACTTTGAGAAGGGCCTGATGCGGATCGAGTGGCAGCTCCAGCCCCTGCCCTACGTCGACCCGAAGGACAAGGAACGCGGGTTCCGCATCCCCCTCGGCTACAAGACGCGGCAGCTCGTGGGCCAGTGGCACCTCGTCGAGCTGAAGACCGAGAGCGGCTACCGCGTCATCCCGATGGTCGCGTGGATCGAGAACGCGTTGCGGGCATGGCGCGACGTCTCACCCGCGAACGAGCACGACCTCGTCTGGCCAGCGCTCGACGGGCGGCCGGCCAGTCCGGAGGAAGACGTCGAGGAGTGGCGCGCGCTGCAGGACACCGCGTCGATCCTGCTCGACCGGGAGGTCAAGCACCCCGAGGGCCACCGGCACTACGTCCGGCACGAGGCGCGGCACACCACCGCGTCGCTGTTGCTCGAGCTGGGCGTAGACCCGAAGGTCATCACCGCGATCATGGGCCACTCCTCGATCATCACGACCCGCGGCTACCAGCACGTGCAGACCCAGCACGCGGCCGCGGCGCTCGCGCGCGTGGCCGCGCAGCTGCAGCTCGTCCCGGCGCCGCCCGAGCCGCCGGCGCTCGGTCAGTCGTCCTCGTCGAGCGGGTAGCGGCGCACGTACTCCTCGCACGCACGCCGGACGATGTCCGAGAGCTTCTCGCCACGGTCGGCAGCGATCCGCTCGAGCGCCTCGCGCAGGTCGCCCGTGTCCCGGAACCCGATGATCGAGCTGCGGGGCTGATTGGGCACGCGCGAACGCTAGGTGTTGTGTCTCAGGACGTTCTTTACATCTCGTCGAACAGCGAGGGCTGTTCCTCGAAGTGCTCGACGGTGATGTGAGGCAGTCCCTCTGACTGGGGCACGGCCCGGTGGGTCGTGATGGGGACGCGGATGGCCGGCGGCTTGTAGCCCAGCGCCGAGTGCGGGCGCTCGTGGTTGTAGTAGTTCAGGAAGTCGGCCAGGTACGACGTGCGCTCGTCGTCGCTGTCGTAGGCCCGGACGTACAGCCACTCGGCGACCATGATGCCGTTGTACCGCTCGACCTTGCCGTTGGTGCGGGGCGTGTAGGGCGCGGTCCGCTTGTGGACCGTGCGGGTGGCCTCCAGCGCCTCCTTGAAGGCGTTGGAGCGGTACGGGGAGCCGTTGTCGGTCAGGCACCGGTGGATGGTGTGGATGCCGTGCTCGCGGAAGAACAGGACGGCGCGCAGCCAGAACTCGGCGGCGGTCGTGCCCTTCTCGTCGTTGAGGACCTCGGTGTACGCCAGGCGGCTGTGGTCGTCGACGGCGCTGTGGAGGTAGGCGTAGCCGGTGCGGCCCGTGCGGGACGCCTTCCGCTTGCTGGCGCGGTGCTCGTCGGTGCCCTGACCATGGACGGCCCAGCCGCCGCCGTGGGGGATGCGGCCGACCTTCTTGATGTCCACGTGAATCATGTCGCCGGGGGCGTCGTGCTCGTAGCGGTTCACGGGGCGCTTGGCCTCGCCGGTCGGGCGGTCCATGTCCTTCACGCGGCCGAGGCCGTTGCGCTGGAGGATGCGGTGCACGGTCGCCGACGACACGACGATGGAGCCGTCGCCACACTCGGCCAGGAACGCCGCGATGCGCGCAGCTCCCCACTTCTCGGCCACCCGGATCTGGAGCACCATGTCGACGATGTCCTGGTCGGTGGCGTTCGGGTTGCACTCCGGGCGCGATGAGCGGTCCTGGAGTCCTTCCTCGCCGTGGAGGAGCCACCGCTTGTACCAGCCGGACAGCGCGACGCGGCTGATGCCGCCCTCGGCTGCGACGTGGGCGATGGGACGGCCGGTGTCGATGCGCTCGCACAGGCGGCGGCGGCCCTCAGGGGTCAGGGGTGCGTTGGGGTGGGTGGTCATGCCATCCACCGGTGCCGGTCAGTCTGGCTGGTGCAGTAGCCCCACGGGCGCGTTGTGTCGTTCACTCGCACGGTATCGGCGTGATTTCGCCTAGACCGGGGACTTGCGGGTGTCATAACACCAAGCGTAGAGTGGTGTTATGACGCCAAGCGTTAGAGGCAGCAGGCTTTCCGACTCGCAGTTCGACTGCCTGTGGGCGCTGTTCCTTGGCTCCAAGGGGTCGGGCTCCAACGCTCGGACATTGGAGTCGCTTCGCCGCCGGGGTCTCGCCACAGTGCGGCGTCACCAAGGCGAGTGGCTGTGGGAAACGACTCCGGCAGGGGATGCCTGCATCGATCTCGACCAGAGGAGTGCATTTCTGTGAGCAGCCTGTCCAACCAGATCTGCGTCTGCACGGGCAACCATGACCCGGAGAGGCGGGTCGAGTGCGCCTACGCGGAGCGCGCAGCCCAGAAGGTCATAGCCGCCGGTTGGCGTCCCCACGTGGACGCCGGGCGTCGGTACGACCTGCTCCGTGCGGTGTTGTCCTACGTCGACACCCACCCTGAGGCCGACTTGCCGCTGACCCTCCTTGAAGCCATCCGCCGCGCCGTCGCTCCCGAGCCGTGCATCGCGCCTCCGGGGAACCTGTGCACGGACACCGGATGTTGGGACGCCGACCGCTGCGTCCTCCCCGCCGAGCCGAGCGGCGACGTGGAGGCGAGGTCGTTATGACACCGAGTAGCCTGCCGGGCGTGAGCCCGAACAAGCCGAAGACGCCGCTGCAGTCGTTCCGCTGCGATGTCGAGTTGTGGAAGGCCGCGCAGGTCAAGGCCCGGGCTGAGGGCACCAACCTGGGAGCCGTGCTACGGGCCTACCTCACCCGGTACGTGAAGAGGAAGTAGACCTGTGCGTGTCAACAACCTCACGAGACACAACAGCTAGGGCCAGGTGTTTAACACCCGGACCTGCGTCTACGCGGTCAGGACCTTCTCGTCGAGCCTCTCGAAGATCAGGTTCCGCTCCTTGCGCTGCAGGTACTTGATGCGCACCCAGAGCATCCGCTCGTCGACGTCGAGCTCGTGCGCGAGCTCCTCGAACGACTCGGCAGAGATCGCCGCCTCTGCCAGCGCGGACGCACGGACCAGACGCCGGGCCGCGAGCTTGTCGGCGGCCAGCTCCTGACGCTTGGACAGGACGCCGGTCTGTGCCTGGTGACCGAGGTCGATGTGCGCGAGCGCGTGCGCGAGGTTGCATCGCCGCGTCGCTCGATCCTGGGCGTCCTCGATGAGGATGACCTTCCGCTCAGGACACATGACCTCGGGAACGCCCCGGAGATCGCGATGCCTGATCACCCAGTCCGGGTGACGCCGAGCGGCGTCGGCCCCCGGATCGTAGAACAGCGCCCGATCACTGCCCGTCGTCTTCACGTGGCCCCTCTTCCCGAGTGTTGCAGGCCCGACCGCTCGGCCCTGTCCTCATGTGCCCGGGTGTCATCTTCGGCGCTCCCACCGACAGTGTTACCGACGCCCGGCGTCGGCAGTATCCCCCGAGAGGAGACCGCTGCGCAGCGATCTCAACGTTCCCGGGCGGCGCGCTCGATCTGCCACTCGAGGTACTCGCGAGTGTCTTTCTTGAGGCGCTCCCACTCGGCGTCGGATAGCCCGTCCGGCCGGCGATACAGGAGCGAGTCGTCCTCGTCGGACTCCGTTGCCTCCGGCTGTGGGGGCGGGTACTTGACGAGGGAGACCCCCGGCGGGTCGGCAATGGGGTCGTAGCCGGTCGTGAGGACTCGCCAGGCCGTCCCGGGCGGCCACGCAAATCCGCGGTCGATCTTCTCGGTAACGGTGAGGGGTCGCGTGCTCGTCCAGTCGCCGGCGAGGAGTGCCTTCTGGATGGGCTTCGATGGCCCGCCGGCGGCCTCAAGGCGCGCCTGTGACCAGCCCTTCGTCGCGAACCAGATCTGGAAGACCTGGCAGAAGTGCGCGAAGTCCTGGCGCACGGGCGGTTCGTTCATGTAGGCAAGGCTCCCAAAAATGTTTGGCAAACCTTCGACCAGTTTGGCAAACCACAACAGTGCAAGTCAGCAGCGGTTCTTAGTTCCACCGATGTGGTTCCGCAGGCGGCGACACGTTTGCCGCTTCCGCGGCGAAGTAGTGGCGAATGTTTGCCGAGTCTTGTACGTTCCTCGCCATGGCCTCGAAGTACGACACGCAACGAGAGCGGCGGACCCCTCCGCACATCTCTTTGCCCGATATTCGGTACATCAGCGGCAAGACGCTCGATGAGGTCTGCGCCGCCGCCTCCGAGGTTCTCGACCGGCCGCTGACCCGCGGTGCACTCTCCGCGATCGAGAACGGTCTCCGCGGTGCCTCGCCGCAGGTGCTCGCGGCGCTCGAGGTCGCCTACGGGCTCCGTCCCGGGTCGCTCGTGACCGACTACGTGCCGCGCTCGCGCGAGGCGGTGCCGGCGTGAGCACCGCGACCCTGAACGCGAAGGCCGCCATCACCCGCAAGGACGCGGCCGAGAAGTACGCCATCAGCGTCTGGATGGTCGACGAGCTCATCGCCGCCGGCCTGGTGTCCGCGAAGCGGGTCGGTCGTCGCGTCCTCGTCAACGCGCAGTCCATGCAGGACTGGTACGACGGGCTGGAGGACGCATGAGCGGCCAGCACCTCGGTCTGACCGCCGCACGCCTCCACGCGCTCCCCGTCGCCCGTCCCGGCTCCGAGGTGTTCCACCTCTACGTCGGCCCTCTGACTCCGACCGGGCGGTACGTCCCCCGGACTGCCCGGTCGGTCTGCTCCGCACGCACGAGGCGCCTGACGGTCATCCAGCGCGCCGGTAGCGCGCTCGACCTCGGCGGCCGGCGCGTGTGTGGACGCTGCTCGGCCCGGCTGTCTGCCGAGTCCCGTCGGGCCGAGCAGCCCACCAACCGTGACGCCGCGGCCGAGTTCCACGTCGGGATCACCCTCGGCGACCTGGTCCTCGCGATCGCCATGGCCACCTCGACCGCCGAGACGCACCGGATCGGGTTCGCGATGGGCCTCCGGTTCCCCCCGGCACCGACGAAGCGACCGAAGGAGATCGCCAGCGACCGGGACGCGCTCCACGCCGCGCTGTTCGACACGAACGCCGAGCTGCTCCGCACCCGTGACCGGCTCCGGATGGCCGAGCGCACCCCGGAGCAGGTTGCCGCCGACGAGCTGCGCCGCGAGACCGAGGACGACCTCCGCGCCCGCGCAGCCGCCGGGCGCCGCAAGTCCGCGGCCATGGACCGCGCCATCGACCGCCGCAACCGCGGCTCCTACCTGATGCCCCACGAGCGGGAGCTGCTCAACAGCGCCTGACCCGCCCTACCCGGCCCGGAAAACACCGGAGGCCCGGCTGCTCTCACTGCGACGCGATGCAGACCGGACCTCCTGAACAGAACGGATTCTGTCATGGACGACTTCACCACCGCCCTCGTGGCGCTCCGGTGGGTCCTCGGCGTTGGGGCGCTGATGGTGCTCGCCTCGCTGCTGTCGATCCCCAGCGTGCCTCTTCGGAACCGTCGCCCCGGCGGTGACTCGTGAGGGCCCCGATCCTCGCGACCGCGGCGAACGGCGAGGTCATGATCACGTGCGACTCGGCCGCGGCCCGGATGCTCAGCGACGCCGTGTCGATGCTCCACGCCACCAGCGTCGAGCGCGAGGCGATCCGGCCCGACTGGTTCCGCGACGTCGTCGAGATCCTCCTCGCCGCCGCCCAGGCCGACGTCCAGCTCGACCGCGGCCCCCGGGTCGCGGAGGTGCCGCTCCTCCGCGTCGTCGGAGGTGAGCCGCGGTGCTGAATCTCCACCGCGCCGCGGCGCTGCTGTTCCCGTCCGTCCCGCCGGCCGACCGCGCTGTGGTCCTGGCCGCGATGGAGGGCCGGGCTATCGAGACTCCCGTCACCGGTGTGCGTGGGGAAGCGCACCCGGTGGCGGGCCACAACCTGCGGAAGGACCTGCCATGACGCGCTCGATCATCGACACGCCTGTGTCCGATGAGGTCCGCGCCGCCGTCGCCTCCGGCTGGGCCGCCTACAAGGCAGCCACGGCCGAGGCCGGCGCGCACGACTCGCTCGACCAGCAGGTCATGGACGCGGTCGACAAGAGGGTCATCGACGACGTCATCCACGCCTTCGTTCGCCAGGGGCGCCCGTTCTCGGCGAACGCGATCCGCCCCCACCTCCCCGCCGGCGTGCGGAAGTGCCTGATCTCCCGCCGCCTCATCGCAGCTCAGAACGACGGCCTCATCCGGTACGTCGGCGTCACCCCTTCCACCCTCGCGTCGACGAAGGCCGCCCGGGTCAACGTCTACGCCCCGATCCCCGGAGCGCTGTCATGACCCTCGGCCACATCCCCACCGACCAGATCCAGGCCCACCCCCACAACCCGCGCCGCCAGGCGGTCGCGGACGAGGAGATGGTCGACTCGATCCGCTCGCTCGGGATCCTCACCGCGGTCACGGTTGCCCCGGCGCTCGACGGCGACGGGTTCACGATGATCGGCGGCCACTGCCGACTCGACGGCGCGATCAAGGCCGGCCTGACCCAGGTCCCGGCCGTGATCCGTGACGACCTCGTCACCGAGGCGCAGCAGCTCGAGGCGATGCTCGTCGAGAACCTCGCCCGCCGCGACCTCACCCCGGTCGAGGAGGCCGAGGCCTACGAGCAGCTGCAGTTCCAGGGCATGGACGTCGCCGCGATCGCCGCGGCGACCGGCCGCAAGGCGTCGACCATCAAGTCGCGGCTGAAGCTCACCGGCCTGGGCGACACCACCCGCGAGCGGCTACACGCCGGTGAGATGACGCTCCTCGACGCCGAGGCGATGCTCGAGTTCGCCGACGACGCCGAGGCGACGGCCGAGCTGGAGGAGTTCATCGGCACGCCGTCGTTCGCCCAGCGGGTGCACCTCGTCCGCTCGCGCCGCGAGCGCCTCGCCGCCCACGCGCAGCGGGTGGCCGACCTCCAGGCCGCCGGCGCCGTCGAGGTCCACACGGTCCCCGGCGGCGCCTGGAAGGTCTACACGAAGCCGGGCGAGGAGCTGACCGCCCGCAGCCTCTACGTCTTCACCGAGGACCTGCGCGACGCGTCCGCCCACAGCGGCTGCCTCGGATACGTGCTCCCGGAGCCGAACTACGTCTGGGGCGAGATCCGGCTGATGTGCATCGACCCGGCGCGCCACCCGCAGCCCGAGGCACCGGCGCAGCCGGCGCACGTCGAGTCCGACTGGGAGAAGCGGCAGGCCGAGCGGGCCGAGAAGGCCGCCCGTCACGCCGCCGCGATGAGCGCCCGCATCGAGTGGCTCCGCAGCCACTTCGCCGGTCTCTTCCCGGTGAAGGGGAACGGCCTGTTCCT
Organism: Hamadaea sp.; assembly: GCA_013361475.1. GTDB lineage: Bacteria > Actinomycetota > Actinomycetes > Mycobacteriales > Micromonosporaceae > Hamadaea. The sequence goes on along the minus strand of JABFYB010000274.1, from coordinate 14,513 downwards.
CGCGGCCGCCAAGGCGTTCCTGCCGCTGCTGATCATCGACGACCGCGAAGCGATGAACAGCCAGACGCTGCTCACCGCGCTCGGCATCGACCACGACACGGACGCCGCGTGGCAGCAGCAGCGCAGCGTGCAGGAGACGTACGCCGCCACGGTCGCGAACGGCAACCCCGCGAAGGTCGCCGAGGCCTTCGCCGGCTACCTCGCCGCGGTCGTCGCCGACCAGCTCGACGGCGAGGACCCCGAGTACGTCGACGACCTCGGCTACGTCGAGCACGTCCTGGCGGTGTGGGACTGGATGAAGAAGGCCGGCTACCAGCTGTCCGACGTCGACAAGGCCGACCGGACCGCGCTCGAGGTCGAGCTCACCATCAACCCGCAGAAGGTCGGGGACTACGAGACGCCCCGCATCGACGTCACGGACCAGATCGGCACGAAGAAGCCGACCAAGACGGTCCTCCCGTCGACCTTCTTCCTCACCGACGACGGCAACCCCGTCCGCCGCGACCCGAACCAGGACGAGTTCGAGGCCCTCCGCGAGGTCCCGTCCACCCCCACCGCCGTGGACACCGCGGCCGACCGGAAGGCCAACTGACATGGGCGCCAACCAGTACGAACCGTCGTTCCACGCACACGGCGCGGACGAGACCACGAGCGGTGTCGCTGCGGCCGTGGTGGCCGGCATCGAGCTCGCCGGCCCGCAGCCGCTGGCTGACATCGACGGCGAGCGGTTCTTCACCCAGATCGTCCCGGCCGGCGCGAAGCTCGAGACGTTCGACCTGGAGGAGCTCGAGGAGAAGCTCGCGCCCACCCCGCGGCGCAAGAAGGGCACCGTCCACGTCCAGGACGCCGACTCCTTCATCGCCTACCTCGAGAAGCACGGCCTCCCCCAGTCCGAGGTCTACGCCGACCTCGCCCGGATGAGCCTCGTCGGCGTCATCAACGCCCACCAGGAGGCCGTCTACGACGAGGCCCGCGAGTCCGGTGCCGGGCACGGCGACCACCGGGTGCAGCTCGAGCTAGTCCAGACCGACGCCTGGAAGGCGTGGGTCGGCAAGGACAAGACGGCGATGCGCCAGCAGGAGTTCGCCGAGTTCCTCGAGGATCGCGCGAACGACGTCACCGACCCCGACGCGGCCACGATGCTGGAGATCGCGCAGTCGCTGTTCGCGACCACGGGCGTGGACTTCAAGTCCGCGCACCGGCTCAGCGACGGGCAGGTCGCGTTCCGCTACGAGGAGACCACGAACGCCCGCGCCGGGCACACCGGTGAACTGGAGATCCCCAGCAGGTTCGCGATCGCCATCGCCCCGTTCGAGGGCTGCCCACCGGTCGAGCTCATCGCCCGGTTCCGCTACCGCACCGGACCGCAGGGCCTGACGCTGTTCTACGCGCTGCTTAACCCCGCCGACGTCGCCCGCGAGGCGTTCGAGGCGTACGTCGACACCGTCGACGAGTCGGTGAAGCAGCCGGTGTTCAAGGGTCGCCCCGAGTGACCAGCCCGTCCAGCAAGCCTGAGGTGTCGCGCGGCTCCGAGTCGCGCGACACCCGGCTGGCCGCGTCCGTGCGGCTCGTGGCCCGGGAGCAGCAGCTCACCGAGGTCCGGGCCGCCGGCGCGGTGCTCGCCGAGTGCGCACTGGGGTTCGCGTGACCGCCCCGCTGCAGTGCCAGGTCGAGGCCGCCCGGTTCGCATCGTCGTCGACCACGGTGGACGCGGTGCGGCACCGGACGGTGCGGGAGGCGGTCCGCCAGCTGCGCGCCGGTGACCGCGCGGCCGCGCTGCAGGCGATGTACGCCGGGCTGAAGCTGCAGGCGCCCTTGTCGTTCCGGCTGCCGACGGTGACCCGATGAGCGACCTCCAGCGCCGGCAGCAGCACGCGCTCGCGAACCCCCTCGGTCGCGCGGACGGCGGCCCGAACGCCATGGCGCCGTACCGCGCGACGCGGAAGCACGCGACCGGGCTGCTGCTCCTCACGATCCTCGCCGTCGACCGTTGAGCGCGGATCAACGCCGGACGTCCCGTGTGGCACGTCTCGGTGAGCGTCTGGTCAGGCGCTCGTCAGATCACGGCCCCCGAGCTGGCCGAGAAGGAAGCGATCCGCTGCCTCCGCGGAGTCGGTAACGACCGCGAGTGGTGGATCTGGAACGAAGGAGCGAAGGTGGGACACCTCCGAGTCGGCGTCACGGACGCTGAGGTCGAGCTGATGCCGGCCGGGGTCGCGCAGCACGACGCCGGCGAGACCGGCCCCGAGCGCCCCCGGAGCGCCCGATGAGGGCGATCACCGTGCAGCAGCCGTGGGCCTGGGCAATCCTCCGCGGCGGGAAGAACGTCGAGAACCGCGCCAACCGCCGAGGCGCCGCGGCCGCGAAGAAGCAGTTCAACCACCAGGGCACCGTGCTGATCCACGCCGGCCAGCGGTACGCCGGCGCCGAGGCCCACTCCCGGGTCCAGCACCTCTCCGCCGTCGACCCCGGCATGCCGGGCGCACCGCAGTCGGATACCGCCTGGGCGTTCGGAGCGTTCCTCGGGACCGCGATCCTCGTGTCCGTTCACACCTCCGAGGAGTGCTACGACCCGGCCACCGGCCGGCTGTGCTCGCCGTGGGCCGACGACCACGCCGCGCACCTAGTCCTCGCGGCCCCGAAGGTGCTCCGCCGGCCTGTGCCCCACCAGGGCCAGCTCGGACTCTGGCACGTCACCGACTCCACCGTGCTCTCGCAGATCCGGAGGCAGTCGCTGTGAACCGCCAGACCATCGCGCGCTGCCTCATCGGGCTCGTGGCTCTCCTGGCGTCGGTCGCCGGCCGCGCGCCGCTCGCTGTCATGCCGTCCCGGGCGGCCCTCCTCGAGCAGCCGGCGCGGACCAGGACCGTCCGAGGTCCGAGCCGCGACCGGACGCTCCCCGGCAAGGCCCGACGCCGGGCGAGGAGGAACACCGCGTGATCACCGCCGCCCTCGTCGCCATCGCGCTCTTCCTCACGGTCCTCGCGGCCGCTCTCACGGTCCGCCACCTCGAGCAGGAGAAGCGATGAAGGTCCTGACCGCCCCGGACTGGACTGCCGACGCGCTCTGCGCCCAGGTCGATAACGACGTGTTCTTCCCTGAGAAGGGCGGATCGACCCGCGAAGCGAAGTCGGTGTGCGCGAGGTGTTCTGTCTCCGCCGAGTGTCTCGACTATGCCCTCGCCAACGACGAGCGGTTCGGGATCTGGGGCGGCCTCTCCGAGCGCGAGCTCCGCAAGATCAAGAGCGCCCTGGATCGGGAGCCGGTATGACCGACAACGGCCCGGTGCCCCGTGCTTACCCGCTCCCCGGTGAGTGGGCAGAACGAGCAGCCTGCGCCACCGCGGACCCCGAGCTGTTCTACCCCGCCGGCTCCGGACACGGAGGGCGGGTCCACGGCGCCCGCGCCATCTGCGCGCGATGCCTCGTATAGGCCGAGTGCCTCGACTACGCGCTGGCGTGCGAGGACGTCGACCCCTACGGCGGCCACGGCGTCTGGGCCGGACTCACCGGCCCCCAACGAAACCGCCTCCGCCAGCTGATGAAGGAACCGTCATGACCACCAAGACCATCACCCCCGAGCTCAAGCTCACCACCCTCAAGCACCTCGCCGGCGGCAAGTCTCTCGAGGTCACCGCCAGCATCGTCGGCCTGCCCCGTGAGACCGTCCTGGACCTTGCGTCGAACCACGGCTACCCCGACCAGTCGAAACTGTCCTGGGCTGCCGACGTGCTCGCCACGAAGCTCGACGAGCAGGCCAAGGTCATGCCCGAGCGCGCTCCCGAGCGGCCGGAGCCCACGCCGCGCCCCGTGGCCGCTGTTCCGCGGCCCGCTCCGGCTCCCGCGCCGGCCGCTAAGGCCGACGACATCCAGGCGCTCCTGAGCAGCGCGAAGGAGCACCAGTCGAAGCGCATCCAGCGTGCCGCAGAGAAGGTGACGGACGACATCGCCCGCCTGCGGGACCTCATCCAGGAGGACGAGCGCAAGCACGCCGAGCGCCGGCGCCTCGAGAAGGAGAAGGCGGCCGCCCGCGCCGAGGTCGAGCGACTGGAGGCGCAGCTCGCCGCGGCGAAGGCCAAGCTCGGTGGCGCCAAGGTCGCCACACGTTCGACCGGAACGCCGGCCAAGGAGATCCGCGCCTGGGCCCGCGCGAACGGCGTCGACTGCCCGGGCACCGGCCGCGTTCCCGCCAACGTCGTCGACGCCTACAAGGCCGCTCACCCCGAGGCCGCCGCATCGTGAGCCCCGAGGACCCGCGTCACGGCACCTCAGCCGGGTACCAGACGCACGCTCGAGACCACGAGGAGCCGTGCACCGCGTGCGCTCGTGCCCGACTGCGCGCGACGAAGCGCCTCAAGCTCGAGAAGCTCGCCGGCGCCCGCTTCGTGTACACCCGGGAAGAGCTCAACGCGGTCCTCGAGCCGTGGCTCGCGCTCGGCCTGGGCAGCACCGCTGTCGCGGCCGCGGCCGGGCTCGCGTCGCAGCGTGGGCCGGCGTTCACCCGGCAGAACGGCCCGGTTCGGCGGGGCACCTACCTCGCTGTCGCGGCCGTGACCGAGGCCGACTTCGAGCCGGGCGCGAAGGTCTGGTCCGACCTGACCCGGACCCGCATCCACTCCCTCATGGCCGCCGGCCACCAGCTGATCGACATGCCCATACCCCTCCGCGGATCCTGGCGGTACCGCGACAAGATCAGCGTCGCCCAGGCGGCCGCGGTCCGCGACTACTACGCGGACCACCAGGACGTCGACGGCCCATCCCTCCACACCCGCAACCGCGCCCGCGGCGCCGGCTACCTGCCCCCAGCCGCCTGGGACGACCCCGGCACACTCGCGTGGCCGCTCGGCTGGACCAGCCCCCTGCTCTCGCCGGCTGCCGACGTCGTCGACGAGGTTGCCGTGCAACGGATCCTCTCCGGCGAATGGCGCCACCCCGCGAACGCCGCCGAACGCACCGAGGTGGCCCGCCGCTGGGCCATGGGCGGCGGCAGCCTCGCGCAGCTCGGTCGCCTAACCGGGTGGAAGCCGGAGCGGTACTACACGCTGCGCGACGACGGGCAGGTGGCGTCTTGACGAACACGTGCGTCTGCAACGACCCGCAGGTCGAGCACCTCCGCGAGCTCGTCGCGCGCGGGATGGACCAGTGGGAGGCCTCACGGTTGCTCTGGTCGCCCCGGGATGCTCCGCCTCCTCCGCCGGCCCCCGCGATGGTGCTGCTCGACGCCGGCCGCTGGGGTCGCGCGACGGTCCGCCACCACCTCGCCACGCGCCTGCCGTGGCTCCGTCTCCCCACCCCCTCGGAGGTGTCCTGACCATGAAGTGGCTGATGCTGCCGACCGACTACTTCACCGCTCTCGCTGACGTCAGCGACGCGGCGGAGGTCATGTTCACTCGCGGCCTTGACCTCGCCGCGGAGATGGACAGCGGCGGCGTGATTCCGCTGGCGGTCCTGCACTGGCTGACCAGGCACCATCGTCGCGCCGGGTCCTTCGCCGCCGAGCTCGTCGACGCGGGCCTCTGGATGGCGATCGACGGCGGCTACCAGATCGTGAACTGGCACCAGTTCGCCGCGCCTCGGTCGCGCGCACATATCCCGACGGCGGTCCGGCTCGCCATCTACGCCCGGGACGGCTGGAAGTGCGTGCAGTGCGGCGCGATGGCCCCGCTGAGCCTCGACCACATCTGGCCGTGGTCGCTCGGCGGGTCGGACCGCCCCGAGAACCTCCAGACCCTCTGCATGCCCTGCAACCTCCGGAAGGGGGCCTCCACTTCATGACCTGGTTCAAGGTCGACGACAAGCTCCACGACCACCGGAAGATCCGGGCCGCCGGCAAGGCGCCGATGGGCGTGTGGGTGCTCGCGGGCTCGTGGTCGGCGGACAACCTCACCGACGGCTTCGTCCCGGCGACGGTGCTGTCCCGCTGGGGCACCCGCGCCGACGCGAAGAAGCTCGTCGACGCTGGTCTGTGGCACCCCGACGAGCAGGACGGCGAGAAGGGGTGGCGGTTCCACGAGTGGAGCGAGTTCCAGCCGACCCGTGCCCAGAAGCTCGCCGAGCGGGCAACGAAGGCCGCCGCTGGCCGGGCCGGTGGAGTCGCATCAGGACGAAGCAGGCGCGAAGCGCGACCGAAGCACGGTGCTTCGGGTCTGGTTGAACCCCCGGCCCGGCCCGGCCCGACCGCTGCTGCCGCAGCCGCCGGCGACGCTCCGCAGACCCCTGTGGACGACGTGCCGATCGCCATCCTCGCGGGCAAGCTCCGCCGCTACACCGCCCTCGCCGGACTCCGCACCGACAAGCTCCGCGACGACCAAGCCGACCGCATCACCGCACTCATCGAGACCCACGGCGACCAGAAGCTCGTCGACGTAGCGATCCGCACGCTCCGCCGCGACGACCCACCCCAGACCATCCAGGCCTTCCTCGCCGGATGGGAGTCCATCCCGAAGCCGGGCGCACCCGCGCTCCAGGTCGTCCAGGAGCCATGCCCCGAACCCGGCCACACCGGCACCACCCGGCACTGCATCCAGTGCGCCTCCGAGCAGAAAGCAGCGAACCGATGACCGACCAGACCTACACGAACCGGTGGCTCGAAGCCTCAACGGTGCAGAGCCTCGACAACGGCGTGCTCTTCATCGGCGGCTGGGGCTTCGGAGCCAGCGACGAGCAGAAGGAGATGCTCGCCGTCCACGACACCTACCTCGTGGAGCACGACCGGACCATGCGGATCACCGGCATGGCCACGATCAAGCAGGCGCCCAACGGCCTCCTCGTCGACGAGTGGCTGTGGCACATGAGCGACCAGGACCTCGAGCGCGAGCACGAGGAGTTCGTCGCCCGGATGCGGCGCCGCAGCGAGGAAACCCTGGCCGCCAACCGCGAGAACTGGACCCGCCGCGAGGCCGCGCTCCCCGACGCTCTGCGCCGCCGTCTCGAGCGGTTCCGCGCCAACGGCGGCGACGACTTCGACCGCGAGGGATGGGGCTACGAACTCGTCGTCTGCGAGCTCGCAGCCATGTACGCCGCGTCGGGTCAGACGGACTCCGACGAGATCAACGACTACGCCCGACGCGAGGGCACATCGGGCAACCAGCACGACTACGCGAAGGCGCTCTCGCGCCACCTCACCGACGACCCCGCCGAACAGGACCTCATCGCCAACAGCGTCTCCGCTCTGTCGCCGATCACCGGCGACGCCGACTACTCGAAGGCAGGCGACCGATGACCCCCATCTGTGTCGTCGACACGGAAACCGACGGGCTCCACCAGGGGCGCCGGATCTGGGAGGTCGCGATGATCCGCCGCGACGACGAGGGCGAGCGCGAGCGGTCGTTCTTCGTCGGCCTGGACATGAGGTACTCCGACCTGAAGGGTCTGGAGATCGGCCGGTTCTTCGACCGCCACCCGTCGGGGCGGAAGGTGTCTGGCAAGGACCCGCTCCCTGGATTGCCGCCGCTGTGCAAGCACGACGCGGCCCGCGAGATCATGCAGTTCACGTTCGGCGCCCAGCTCGTCGGCGCCGTCCCGTCTTTCGACGCCGAGGGACTCGCCGGTCTGCTCCGCTCCGAGGGCTACCTGCCCGCCTGGAAGCACCGGCTTCGATGCGTCGAGACCCTGACGTCCGGGTTCCTCCGCCGCGAGGTCGGCGGCCTGAGGGACTGCGCCGAGGCACTCGGCCTCGACTTCCCCCAGGACGTCCAGCACACCGCGCTCGGCGACGCCCGCATGGCCCTGCAGATCTGGGACGCCGTGATGACGGACGGTGCCCAGTGAGCCTCCGCCGTACCGCGCTGAAGCGGGCCGCCGGCCTGAAGCGCACCACTGAGCTGCAGCGCGCGCCGCTGGCCCGCCGCCGGGAGCGCGCGGCGCGCAAGGTCAAGGCGTCGACCAGGCGCCGCGACACCGGCCCGACAGCTGACACCCGGATCCTCGTGGTCCTCCGCGCGCACGGCTGCTGCGAGTACTGCGGCCGCCTCCTGCTCCGCGCCGACGGAACCTGGACCGGCGACCACTCCATCCACCACCGCCAGCCCCGCGGGATGGGCGGCAGCAGCCTCTCCGCGGCGAATTCCCCGGCCAACCTGCTCCTGCTCTGCGGGTCGGGCACCACCGGCTGCCACGGCTACCTCGAGCGCTACAGGACCCAGGCCGAGCAGGACGGATGGATCGTCCGCCACGGCCTCGACCCGGCCGACGTCCCGGTCGCCGTGTTCCAGGGCGGCGCCGGTTCCGGCGTCGCCCAGGTCCTGCTCACCGTCGACGGCGACTACGCGGAGGTGGCGGCATGACGGCCGAGTTTGCGCAGGCCGAGGTCCGTGCTGACCTGTGCCACAAGGGCAACTACGAGAACATCGTCGGCCAGCCCGACATGGCTCACACGCCGACGCCGGGCGTGATCCCGGACCTCGTGTGGTTCGTCTGCCCGAGCGAGGCGAACGGGATCAACATGTTCCCCTGCACCGGCTCGAAGCACCTCGACCATCGAACGGTCGTGATCTGCACGTGCGCCTGCCACCGGGTCTCGCTGACCGGGGAGGCGGGCCGACTGCGCCTACCGCCCGCTGGGGGTGGCGAGTGATCACTCAGTCCGTGGTGCTCGTGGACGACGACGTCCTGATGGCTCGCACCGCCGTCCGCAAGTACCTCACCAAGCTCCGCAACAACTACCGGGCCGCCCTGCGTAATGGCGGCCGGGAGCACTACGCGGGGACCCACCTGCGGCGGTTCGACGACTACCTCGACCTCTACGAGCGGCTCGGCGGCGACCCCGACGACATCGCCGACCCGGAGATCACGTCGCACACCACGACCCACGGCCCTGGGGAGGGACCACGTTGAGCACGACCATCGAGCACACCTGCCGCCTGGGCCCGGACGGCACCCGGGTGTTGAACCTGGAGCACCTCCGGGACTGCAACCTCTCGGGGTGTGAGGGCTGCGCGCCGTGCACGCCGCGGTGGGGTCACTGTGTCCGCTGCCAGGCGGTGCACCTGGACCCGGAGCACCCGCGGACGTGCGCCTCGTGTGTCGGGGAGGCGCGGGACACGATCCTGTCGATCGGGGACCAGATCACCGAGGCGCAGCGGCAGTACCTGTCGCGGTCGCTGTCGTCGGTCGAGCTGATGCTGACCCTGCCGGCCGCGAACTACGAGGCCGGGTCCTACGTCCACCAGTCCGCGATGTCAGGCCGGCTGTGCAAGTGCCGGCAGCGCGGCGTCGTGTGCCCGGCGCAGCGGCCGGCGGTCGTCGGTCCGGCGTGCAAGGCGTGCACCCACGAGTCGTGCCGCGCGATCCGCCGCCCCCGGGTGTGCCCCGACGCCGCGTTCATCCTCGAGGAGCTCCGCGCCGACCAGCTGCACCCGTTCACCGTGTTCGGCGCCTGGGAGCTCCACTGGCGCCGCCTCCAGGGGCAGGACGAACCCGACACCGACCACACGACCTGGTCCTCAGCCGTCTACCTCCTGCAGAACCTCACGAAGATGGCCCAGGCCCCGGACGAGGACTCCGACTTCCACCAGTTCTTCCGAGAGATCCGGGGCTCCCGCCACTGGCTCGACGACGTCCTCCGCCTCGGCCACCGCCCCGACACCGCCGGCTGGTGCCCGATGTGCGGGAAGGAGAAGCTCGTCAAGGACTGGTCCGACGAGGACGAAGGCACCGACTACCACCCGTCCCGCGACACCAAGCAGTACGCGGACCTCTGGTACTGCCCGAACCCGGCGTGCGGCCAGACCTACTCCCCCGAGGAGTACGGCGACCGCCTGAACCTCATGTGGGTCCAGGAAGCCGACCGCCTCCCCGCCGCCGAGCTCGCGAAGCGCCTCCGAATCCCCCCGTCCACGATCCGCGACTGGGCCGCGACCCGCACCAAGGTCGTCACCCCGGCCCGCGTCGTCGACGGCGAACTCCTCGACGCCGTGAAGGTCGAGGTCCCGCCCCGCCTCCGCTCCTGCGGCCGCGGCGCGGACGGCCGGAAGCTGTACCGCGTCGCCGACGCCGAGGCACTCCGCGACACCGGCGCGAACCAGGCGGCCAGCTGATGCCCATCCGCCCCGAGAACCGCGACCGCTACCCGGCCGACTGGCCGGCCATCAGCCGGGCCATCAAGGTAGACCGCGCCGCCGGCCGCTGCGAGTGCCGAGGCGAGTGCGGCCGCGGCTACCTCCACCTCGACACCGACGAGCGCTGCCGCAACCGCCACGGCCAGCCGGCGTACGGCACCGGCTCGAAGGTCGTCCTCACGACCGCCCACCTGGATCACACCCCGGAGAACTGCGACCCCGAGAACCTTCGCGCGATGTGCCAGGGCTGCCACCTCCACTACGACCGCGACCACCACGCCCAGACCCGCGCCGCCGCGCGCCGAGCCGAGACCGACGGCCTCGCCGACCTGTTCGACACAGACACCTTGGAGACCCGATGACCGACAGAATCAGGACCCCTGAGCCCGGCGCTGTAGCCATGGTTCGCTACTCCGACTCCGACGGGCCCTGGGTCGTCGGCATCGCCACCACACCTCGCGGGAACTGGCGCACCCAGGAGCACGGCAGCACGTTCTCGATCGCCGAAGCCCGCCCGCTCGTCGTGATCGACCCCGATGACCGAGAGCAGGTCGAGCGGCTGGCGCGCGATCTGCATGACCGCATCCACAAGTCGGGCTCGTTCGATGTTCTCTCGCGGATGAGCCAGGACGTCCCACGTCGAGTTCATGCAGGCCGCACTCCGCTCCCTCGTCACCCCGCCCAAGCCCGACGAGCCGACCGGCCTGGGGCTGTGGTCGAGGACGCGGACGGCTACCGCTGGGTCTTCCAGGGTGGCCCGCAGCCTGCCGAGGGTCAGGTCTGGTTCTCACCCAACCTGAACGGAACCGCGCTCTACCGCGAGATCACCGCCGTCCGCGTGGTCTCCGAGGGGGTGCCGGCATGACGGAGCAGAGCCCCCTCTCGGCCGAGAAAGACGAGTTCGAGCGCGAGGCGCTGACGACATTCTTCGGGGCGCATCGGCCGATCCCGTGCTCGATCTACTCGCCCACCGAGCGGGCCAACTGGTACGTCTGCACCTGCGAGAAGTGGGAGTCCGGCCGGACCAGGACCCGAGCCGAGGAGCACCACATCGGCGAGTTCGAGAAGCACATGGCCGACGTACTGATCGCGATGGGCTGGCACGTCATTCCGCCCGGTAAGGGCGAGTCGTGAGCCGCAAGTTCGAGGCCCGGTACCCCGGCACCTGTCCGGCCTGCCACGAGCGGATCGCGGTCGGCGACGACCTGGTGATCTCGGATCACTACGACGGGCAGGCGATCCACTTCGAGTGTGCCGGCGGGCAGGAGCGCCGGGCCCTGAGGCCGCGCGAGGTCTGTCCCCGGTGCTTCACTGAGAAGGCCACCAACGGCGCATGTAGCTGCGACCCCGAGGACGGTGCGCCGTGATCCGCCTCCCGTTCGCGCTGCGGCTCCTCGCGGCGGCCGTCGCGGACCTGGCCGAGTTGATCGTCTGCGTCGTCGCGGGGGTCCTCGCGCCCGAGTCCAAGGAGGTCGAGTGATGGCTGCCGACCAGTACTACGTGGCCGCCTGGGACGACCCGGCCGGCAAGATCCGCCGCCTCGAGACGGAGAACGCCCGGCTGCGTGAGCGCGTCGCCGACCTAGAGGAGCAGCTCGAGCGCCAGGCGGTGGGCGGGTGAGGCTCGGAATCCGACTCCCTGACGGGCGGCTCGTGACTGATCCGGAGTGGCGGTGCGTGGCGGACGTGATGCGGGGCGCGTCCGCCCATGGCCCGCGCGTGGAGGGTGACCTTGTCGAGCTGCCCGAGGAGCCGGCGCCAGGCCCGGGCCCCGAGCCAGACCCGACCCGTGGTGCGCTACGTGTTGACATATGTAATGACGTAACACAGAATCAAGCCATGCAGCTCAAGGTCGCCGCCTCCGTCAAGGTCACCGCCCGACGTGGCTCCACTCCCACCGCTACGTGTGGACATAGCATCGACGACATGCCCCCAGTCACCCGGCAATCCCGCCGGCCCAACGGCGCCGAGTCGCGGAACCTCAACGTCCGCGTCCCACCCGACGTGCTCGAAGCGGCGAAGGCCGCGGCCGCGGAGCGCGAGGAGACCCTGAGCGCCGCCGTCGTGCGCTTCCTGCGGGAGTACGCCGCGCTGGACACGGAGGAAGAGCGATGACGCTGACCGAGTTCCTCCTGGCGCGGATTGCCGAGGACGAAGGGTCGCGCGCGCCGCGCGGCCGGCGCGACCGCATGGGTGACCGACTTCCCCCGCGAGGCCTACGTCGCGTCCGCCGCCGGCGAGCGGCTGTTCACCGTAGGCGTCGAGGAGCAGGTCCGCGCGGATAACTCGACACTCGCGCTCGCAGAGTTCTTCGCGGAGACGCTCCCGGGACGCGTGCTCGCTGAGTGCGAGGCGAAGCGCCGAATCATCGGCAGCCACCCACACCGGGTCGACGCTGACGATGTGGTGCTCTGCTGCGAGACCTGCACTGGCTACACCGGCGGACACTGCCCCACAACCCGTGCGCTCGGGCTGCCGTACTCCGATCACCCGGACTACCTCGAGGAGTGGCGGCCGTGATCCGCATGGAAGTCGTCTACGTCGACGACCACTGCTCGATGGTCATCGCTCAGGACGAGTCCACGGGCCAGGTCGTGGCGGGCTTCGACGGTACGTACCACCACGACACGGCCGGCGGAACATAGGCGAAACGACCAGGCGTCCAGTACGCTCGGCATCGAAGGGGTGGACAAGTGCACCCTCCTGACGCCCGGTAGCCAGTCGGCTCCGGGCGTTCGTCGTTCCGGCGGGAGGTGCCCAGTGGTCAAGCCCCGCACCCACCGGCTCGACATCTACGGCGCCGACATCTACCTGGCCACCACCAAGGGCCAGTGGCGCAAGCTCGCCCGGCGCGGGATCGCATCCCTCGACACAGAGGCGCCGGAAGCGGCCGGCCTCAGCCAGTTCGCCACGTTCCACCCGAACGACGGCGGGCTCAGCACCCCGGTGCTCGTGCTGTGGGTCGACGCCGCCGCGCACAAAAGCGCCGGCGAGCTGGTCGACACACTCGCGCACGAGGCCAGCCACGCGGCCGGGCAGCTGCTCGCGCACGTCGGCCACGACCACCGCGGCACCGACGAGCCGCACGCCTACCTCGTCGGCTGGCTGACGCGGTGGCTGTGGGAGAACGTCGGCTGGTCGGAGCCGGCCAGCACCTGATCGGGAGGTGACCATGGCCGACGGCAACCCGACGAACAACGACCAGCTGCACCACTACTGGACCCGTGACCCGCGAGGCCTCGAGAAGTGGGTCAAGAGCGACAAGCCCTGGACCACGCTGAAGAACCACCTCGCGAAGTTCGTCGGCGAGGAGCGTGCGAAGCGCATGGCCAGCCAGTGGTTCTTTGAGATCTTCGGCTTCCACAGCGGCAGTGACCTCAATCGCGTGGCACATGGCAAGCCGCCACGGGGAAAGGTCATCGGCCCGGGGTGACCACGAAGCAATGCCGCACCTGCGGGATCGACAAGCCCGCAGGCGACTTCTACGAGCGCGAGGGCCGCCAAGGCCGTAGGCGACTCTCCACGGATTGCCGCCTCTGCACACTAGAGCGGTCGAAGGTGGTTCTTGTCCCACGGCCGTGTGAGCAGTGCGGCGAGACGTTCCTTCCGAAGCGGAAGTCCACCACTCGCTTCTGCTCGGCTCGCTGTACCGCGGAGGCCAGCCGGCGACGGCATGGCCAACGCCCCCTCGCGGGAGAGCCGGTCGTCGATGGGCACAAGAGGTGCACCAAGTGCGGAGAGGTGCGACCCGTCGAGCAGTTCCCCACGCGGCGGGATCGAGATAATCAGCCTCGTTCACACTGCACTCTGTGCGGAACCGAGGCGGCCCGGAGGCCGGAGGCTCGAGCCAAAGCCCGGGAAGCACGGTACCGACGGAAGTACGGCATCGGAGTCGCCGACTTCGAAGCCCTGCTGGCGGACCAGGCTGGCCGTTGCGCCATCTGCTCTCGCACCCTGACTCCTGAGAACTGGCACGTGGACCATGACCACGAGGATGGTCGAGTCCGCGGGGTTCTCTGCGATCTGTGCAACAAGGGTCTCGGTCAGTTCAAGGACAACGTCGGCAACCTCGTGAGCGCGATCGAATACCTCAGGCGCCATGCCTAGGGCTCGGCGCCGCTGCAGCCGTAGCGGCTGCGACCAGCTCGCTCCCTGTTCCGTCCACCCGCCGCTCGAGCGGCGAGCCAGCACCACAGCGCGCGGCTACGGCGGCGTGCACCAGCGGCGCAGCGCTGCGCTGCGAGCTGCTAGCCAGGCCGCCGGCGCGCCGTGCTCCCTATGCGGCCAGGGGATCGACTACCGCCTGCGAGCGCCTCACCCGCGCTCGTTCGTCGCGCACCACACCACGCGCGACAAGCTCGGCCCGCTCGCGCCGGCTCACAAGCGCTGCAACGAGCAGGCTGGACAGCCAGCCCCCCGGCCCGCCACCTCTCCCCCCGCCCCGCTGGGTGGTTGAC
>JABFYB010000540.1 GCA_013361475.1 Hamadaea sp. | reverse complement strand
CACGACCGGCGGTCGTGTGAACAGAAGCGTAACGCCGGACATCGGTTTGTCAAGACATACTTACGTATACGTTAACGGCCGTTCACAATGCGCGCTTCAGCATGGCGTCTGCCAGGGCGTCCGCGCATTCGGCCAGGCGCAGACCGAGCACGTCCAGCCGCCGCAAGAGCTCCCGCCGTTTCAGAACGGCCGCATCCACCTCACCGGTCAACAGCGCGGCGACCGCGACGCCGTAGAGGTGGCGTACTCGGCCGGCCCGCTTGTGCGCGGCCAACGCCGCCGCGGGCACGTCGTACGGCCGCGACGGGACCCGGTCCACCGCCCGGCGCAACTCCTTCAGCCCCAGATCCACCTGTTCGAGCAGGGCGACAGCGGTGCCGTCGAGGCGTACGCCGTAGAGATCGGTCTCGCGTACGTAGTCGCGCAGGTGGTCGAGGACGTCGTCGACCGAGCGGGACAGCCGGAACAGGTCCTCGCGGTCGATCGGGGTGGTCAGCGCGGCCGACAACTCCGGCACCAGTTGAGCCCGGTACGCGTCGCCGCGGTGTTCCAGATCGGACATCTGCTGCCGGGCTCCGGCCGGATCGAGGCGTCCGGCGGTCACGGCGATGGCCAGCGCGACGCCGTCGACGGCGGCGTCGATCTGTTGCAGCAGTACGCCCACGATGCGGCGATGTGATCGGCCCGCCAGGTCGTCGAAGAGGCGGCGCATCCGGGCCTTCACCCGGACGCCCGGACGAGACCGCCGACACCCAGCCCGAGCAGGATGGCGATCGGCAGGGTGACGAGCCAGGCCAGCACGACGGGGCGGGCGAACTGCCACCGCACCCGGCGTACGCCTTGACTGGCTCCCGCGCCCACCAGGCCGGCGGCCATCGACTGGGTCATCGACACGGGCGCGCCGAGACCGGCGCTGCCGAACACCGCCGCCGCAGCCGCCAGTTCCGCCGAGACCAGCCGCCAGGGCCGCATCGACAGCAGACCGAAGGTCGCACCCCGAGCCATCCGGCGCAGACTGGCCACCGCCCCCGCGCCGAACGTCACGGCCAGCGCCACCAGCACCGGCCAGCCGAGTGCACGCATGCCGGGCGCGCCCCGGGCGACGGCCATGCCGACGCCGGCGACGGCGAACATCTTCTGGCCGTCGTTGGCCGCGTACGCCAGGCTTTGGCCGGTGAACGCGACGACGTGGACCGCGCGCAGCACGCCGGGCAGCCGATGGGTCGTCGGCAGCCGCCGGGCCAGCCCGCCCAGCAGCAGGCCGAGGCCGCCACCGACGAACGGGGCCGCGGCGGCGACCACCAGCACTTTGCCCAATGTGGACCACGAGGTGCCCGCACCGGCGGTGGTGGCGGCGCCGGCAAGCGCCCCGAGGACCGCGAGCGTGATGCTCGTCGGCACTCCCCGCCAGGTCAGCGCGGCCACGAGCAGCATCGCCGATGCCACGGCCACCAGCACGATCAGCGGGCCCCGGGGGTCGGCCGGATCGATCAGGCGCTCGGTGAACGTGCGGGCGACGGCGAGCCCGAAGATCGCCGGACCGGCGGCGACCGCGCTGACCAGCAGGGCCAGCACCGCCCACAGCGGCACCTCCCGGTGACGGGCGGCCAGCGCCAGCATCGCCGCGCCGTCATTCGCCCCGCACACGAAGACGAAGGCTGCTGCCACCACGGCGAATCCCGCCACCATGGGACTCACCAGTGACCGCGCTGACTCGCCTTGCCGGTGCGGTAGGCGGCCTGTGCGGCGGCCACGTCGGCCGTGGTGCCCACTTGGGCGACCGGCACGTCCCACCAGGCGTCGGAGCCCGGGCCGGGGTCGCCGGTGAGGGCGGTACGGGCGTAGACGACGGTGGTGCGGTCGGCTTGGCGGGCCTTGTCCAGCGCGGACCGCAGTTCGTCCACAGTGGTGGCGGTGATCACCGCCGCGCCCAGGCTGGCGGCGTTGGCGGCCAAGTCGACCGGCAGGTCGCCGCCGTCGAATCCACCCGCCGGGGAGCGGTAGCCGTAGGAGGTGCCCAGTCGCTCGCCGCCGACGCTCTGCGACAGCGCGCCGATGGACGAGAACCCACGGTTGTCGACCAGCAGTACGGTGATCTTGATGTTCTCGGCGACGGCCGTCGCCAGCTCCTGCGCCATCATCAGATAGGAGCCGTCGCCCACCAGCACGAACACTTCGGCGTCGGGTTCGGCCAGTTTGACGCCCAGGCCACCGGCGATCTCGTAGCCCATGCACGAGTAGCCGTATTCGACGTGGTACTGGCCCGGGCGGGCCGCGCGCCACTGCCGGTGCAGGTCGCCCGGCATCGAGCCGGCCGCGCACACCATGACGTCGCCGGGCTCGGCGGCGTCGTTGACCGCGCCGATGACCTGCGTCTGGGTCAGCGGACCCGGGGCGGCTCGGCCCGCGTCGATCTGCGCCTCCCACGCCGAGACCTGCTCGGTCCACGAACGCTCCGGCGCGCTCCAGCCTTCCAGCGCGGTCCGCAGCTCCATCAGGCCCGCGCGCGCGTCGCCCACCAGGGGCACCGCCGAGCCCAGCTTGTACGCGTCGAAGCCGGCGACGTTGAGGGTGACGAAGCGTACGCCCGGATCGGCGAACAGGGTTCGCGAAGCGGTGGTGAAGTCGCTGAACCGGGTGCCGACGCCGAAGACCACGTCGGCCTGGCGGACCAGCGCGTTGGCGGCGGTCGAGCCGGTGACGCCGACCGGTCCGGCCAGCATCGGGTGACCGTGCGGCAGCGAGCCCTTGCCCGCTTGCGTCTCCACCACCGGTACGCCGGCCGCGGTGGCGAAGGCGGCCAGTTCGGCCGAGGCGCCGCTGTAGACGACTCCGCCGCCCGCGATGATGACGGGCCGTGCCGCGGATCGCAGCAGGTCGGCGGCGTCGCTCAGCAGCTGGGCGTCCGGGCGTGGCCGGCTGATGCGCCAGATCCGGGTGCGGAACAGCTCGTCCGGGAAGTCGTACGCCTCGGCCTGCACGTCTTGGGGCAGGCACAGGGTGACCGCACCGGTCTCGGCCGGATCGGTCAGCACCCGGCACGCCGCCAGGAGCGCGGCGGGCAGTTGTTCCGGGCGGTGGATGCGGTCCCAGTAGCGGCTGACCGGGCGCAGCGCGTCGTTGACCGTCGCGTCGAGGGAACCGGGGTCCTCCAGTTCCTGCAGGACGGGATTGGCGACGCGGGTCGCGAAGGTGTCGCCGGGCAGCAGCAGAACGGGCAGCCTGTTGATGGTGGCGAGGGCGGCGCCGGTCACCAGGTTCGTGGCTCCCGGCCCGATCGAGGTGGTGCACGCGTAGGTCGAGGTACGCAGCGTGGTCCGGGCGTACGCGGCGGCGGTGTGCACCATCGCCTGTTCATTACGAGCCTGGTGGTACGGCATCGCCGGGCCGGCCTGCAGCAGCGCCTGCCCCAGCCCGGCGACGTTGCCGTGGCCGAAGATGCCGAACACTCCGGCGATCAGCCGGCGCCGTTCGCCGTCGCGCTCGGTGAACTGGTTGGCGAGGAACGTCACCACCGCTTGGGCAACGGTCATCCTCATGCGAGTCTCCCTTGGTGTGACGTCATCGGCACCCGCGGGTCGATCGGCTGATCGCGCCACGAGTCCCGAATCCAGTGGTACGCCGGATCGTCGGCGCACGCCATGCTGCGTACCGGGCCGGGTCCGGCGAGCACGTTGAGGTAATACAGGTCGTATCCCGGGGCGGCGGCCGACGGACCGTGATAGCCGTCCGGCACGAGGACGACATCGCCGGTCGACACCTCGGCCAGCACCTCGGTCGTGCCGTAGACGCGCTGGTATGCCGGGCCGCCGGTCTCGAAGTAGTAGATCTCCTCCAGGACGGCCTCGCCCGGGCCTTCGGTGTCGTGCTTGTGCGGCGGATACGAGGACCAGTTGCCGCCGGGGGTCAGCACCTCGACCGCCACGAGTTTGTCGCAGTCGAAGGCTTCCGGGGCGCAGAAGTTCGTCACCTGCCGGGACGCCGGCCCCGCTCCGCGTACCTCCACGGGCACGTCGTCGGCCGGGCCGTAACGGAAGGGCAGGCGGCGGCCCGCCCGGGCGGAGGGCAGCGCGAGCCGGACCGGGCCCGCCGCCCGCAGCGTGACCTCGGCCTGGATCGGCAGGTACGCGAAGTCGGTGACGCGGGCGAAGACGTCGTCGCGGCCGGTCAGC
>JABFYB010000745.1 GCA_013361475.1 Hamadaea sp. | reverse complement strand
GACCGGGCGCGCTGGGAACGTGCCATAACTGTGAACTCTACTTCCCGGCGCCGTCGGCGGTGATCAGCGAGTTGGCCCGGATCACGTCGGCGTACCACGAGGCGCTCGCCTTCGGCGTGCGTACCTGGGTGGTGTAGTCGACGTGCACCAGACCGAACCGCTTCTCGTAGCCCCAGGCCCACTCGAAGTTGTCCAGCAGTGACCAGGCGAAGTACCCCGCGAGCGGGATGCCCTCCCCGATCATGCCGGCGACCTCGGCGAGGTGCCGGCCGATGTAGTCGATCCGCTCGGGGTCGGCCACCGTGCCGTCCGCCGCGACCTCGTCCGCGTAGGCCGCGCCGTTCTCCGTGATGTACAGCGGGATCGGCCCGTACTCCTGGTGGACCCGCCGCAGCAACGCGGTGAGCCCCTCCGGGTCGATCTCCCAGCCCATCTGGGTCACCGGCAGACCACGCCGGTGGAACTCCACCTGCTCGCTGCCCGGCCAGGCGCCGCTGTGCGAGTCGGTCTCACCCGAGCCCGAGGCGCCGGACACGACCTGACGGCTGTAGTAGTTCACCCCGAGGAAGTCCAGCGGAGCGCTGGTCACCGCGAGGTCGCCCGGCCGCACGAACTCGAGGTCCGTCAGGTGCGCCACGTCGGCCGCGACGTCCTCCGGGTAGGTGCCCCGCAGCACCGGGTCGAGGAACACCCGGTTGCCGACGCCGTCGATGCGGCGTACCGCGTCGAGGTCGGCCGGCGCGTCGGTCTTCGGCAGGAGCGAGTGCAGGTTGAGCGTGACGCCGATCCGCGCGGCGGGGTCGGTGCGCAGCGCCCGGACGGCCAGGCCGTGGCCCAGGTTCAGGTGATGGGCGGCGGCCAGGGCGTCGACCGGGTCGGTACGCCCGGGGGCGTGGTGACCGTTGCCGTAGCCCAGGTACGCCGTGCACCACGGCTCGTTGAGCGTGATCCAGTGCTTCACCCGGTCGCCGAGGGCGGCCTGGGTCAGCGCGGCGTACTCGCCGAACCGCTCGGCGGTGTCGCGGTTGGGCCAGCCGCCCGCGTCCTCCAGCTCTTGGGGCAGGTCCCAGTGGTAGAGCGTGACCCAGGGCTGGATGCCGTGATCGAGCAGCTCGTCGACGAGGCGTGAGTAGAAGGCGATGCCCTCCGGGTTGACCGGACCCCGGCCGTGCGGCTGGATCCGGGACCACGACGTGCTGAACCGGTACGCCTTCAGCCCGAGCTTGGCCATGAGGGCGACGTCCTCGCCCACCCGGTGGTAGTGGTCGCACGCCACGTCGCCGGTGTCCCCGTTGACCGTCCGGCCGGGGGTGTGGCTGAACGTGTCCCAGATGGAGGGGGTGCGACCGCCTTCGGCGACGGCCCCCTCGATCTGGTACGACGCGGTCGCCGCACCCCACAGGAAGTCGGCCGGAAAGTCGGAATTGCTGGTCACGCCTTCAGAGCACCTTCCATGATGCCGCCGATGATCTGACGGCCGAACAGGATGAACGCCGCCAGGAGCGGCAGGATTGACAGCAGCGTACCCGCGAAGACCTGCGCGTAGTCGTTGTAGTACCCCGTCGAGAGGTGCTGCAGCGAGATCTGCACGGTCGGGTTGGACGGGTCGCCCATGGCGAGCGAGGCCCAGAAGAACTCGTTCCACTGCGCCATGAAGGTGAACAACGCCAGGACGGCGATGGCCGGTCGCAGCGCGGGCAGGACCACGCTCCAGTAGATGCGGAAGGTGTTGCAGCCGTCGACGCGGGCCGCCTCGATGAGCTCGTCCGGCACCGACTGGCTGACGTACTGCCGCATCATGAACACGCCGAACCCGTTGACGAGGAACGGAACGATCACCGACGGCAGGTGGTTGGCCCACTGCAGCTTGGCCATCATCATGTACAGCGGCACCACGCCGAGCTGGGCCGGCACCATCATGGTGACCAGGATGGACAGCATCAACGCGTTGCGGCCGCGGAACCGCAGCTTGGCGAAGGCGAACCCGGCGAGCGTCGACAGGAACACGACCGAGACGGTGAGCGTCAGCGAGATGATCGCCGAGTTCACCATGCCCGTCATGAACGCCGCGTTCTCGTTGGACAGCAGCCGGCCGATGTTGTCGCCCAGGCTGCTGCCCGGAATCAGCGGCGGCGGCACCGAGCTCGTCGCGCCCTGCTCACGCGTCGCCACGACGATCATGTAGTACAGCGGGAAGATCGACAGGGCGACCGTCGCCAGCAGCATCACGAAGGTCAGCGGGGTCGCCTGGAAGACGTCCCGGCTCCGGCGTCGCGGCTTGGCCGCGGGCGGGGCCGGCGGACGCTGGACGGAGACGGCGGTCATTTCTTGCCTCCACGCTTGCCGGAGGACTCCAGCCGTGCGGTGATCAGGTAGTTCACGCCGCTGAAGACGAGGATCAGGAAGAAGAGCAGCCACGCGACGGCGGCCATGTCGCCGTACTCGAACTTGTTGTAGAACTGCTCCATCAGGTACATCGTCACGGTCTGCGACTGACGCAGGGTGCCGCCGAGGAAGGCGCTCGCTCCCCCGGTGAACAGCAGCGGTTCCGCGTACAGCTGGAAGCCGCCGATGGTCGAGATGATGACCGTGAAGATGATCGTCGGCCGCAGCATCGGCACCGTGATCGACCAGAACTGGCGACGCGACGACGCTCCGTCCAGGGCGGCGGACTCGTAGATGTCCTTGGGGATCGACTGCATCGCCGCCAGGTAGATCAGCGCGTTGTAGCCCATCCAGCGCCAGTCCACCATGGTCGAGATGGCGAGCCAGGCGGTCCACTTGTGCGCCTGCCAGTCGATCGGGCTGACCCCGACGAAGTGCAGCAGCCAGTTGATCAGGCCGAAGTCGCGGGCGAACAGCTGGCTGAAGAGGATGGCGACCGCGGCGACCGAGGTGATGTTCGGGACCAGTACGCCCATCCGCAGCCACATCCGCCCGCGCATCCGCTTGTTCAGCGCGTTGGCCAGCATCAGTGCCAGCAGCAGCTGCGGGATGGTCGACACCACGAAGATGCCGATCGTGTTGAAGACGGCGTTCCAGAAGTAGTTGTCGCTGAGGATCTTGACGAAGTTGTCGAGTCCAACGAAGGTGTGCGTGTCAGCGCCCACCTCCCAGTCGTTCAGCGCCACGTATCCGGTGTAGATCAGCGGGAAGAGCCCGAAGATCCCGAAGATGACGAAGAACGGCGCGATGTAGATGTAGGGCGACGCCTTGGTGTCCAGACGGCTCCACCGCGACGCGCGTACCAGGAAGGACGACGGCAAGCGGGGGGCCCGACCCGGCTGTGGCGGCACTTCGGCCGAATGTGCCGGAGTAGTGGTCGGCAGACTCATGGTGACTCCAGGAAGCTCGGCGCCGGTGCGCGGCCGAGACCGCGCACCGGCGCTGGCTGGCTAAGCCGCTTACGCGGCCTTCTTGCCGTCGGCGACCGCCGTCGCCCAGGCCTCGTCGGACTTCTTCTGGCCCTGCTCGACCGAGCGCAGCGCGTTCTCCACCGCGGTACGCACCGGGACGTTCTTCGCGCCCAGGTAGACCGGCTTGAGAGCCTTCGCGCTGGCGCCGTAGATGGTGCCGGTCGGCGCGTTGCTGAAGTAGTCGTTCACCGCGGCCTTGACGGCCGGGTCGTCCAGCGCCTGCGGCGAGGAGGGCAGGTTGCCCTTCGACTTGAAGGCGGCGATCTGGCCGGCCGGGTTGGTCAGGAACTTGGCCAGCTCAGCGGCTTCCTTCTGGTGCTTGCTCTGCTTCGGCACGGACAGCCAGGAGCCGCCCCAGTTGCCGCCGCTGCCGGGGACCGTGGCGATGTCCCACTTGCCCTTGCCCGCGTCACCGTTCTGCGAGGTGATGTAGCCGGTCATCCAGGCGGGGCAGGCGATGGTCGCGAACTGCGCGTTCTTGAAGCCCGCGTTCCACTGGTCGGTCCAGGCCTGCAGCTTGGCCGACAGACCCGCCTCGAGGATCTTGTTCGAGATGTCCCACGCCTTGCGGACGGCCGGGTTGCTGTCGGTCACGTAGTTGTTCTTCGTGTCGAAGTACGTGTAACCGGTGGTGTTGCCGGCCTCCTGCATCAGGATGCTGTTGTAGGTGTTGGTGACCGCGTCGATGAAGCCGGCCTTCGGCACCTTGGTCTTGAACTGCTTGCCGACGTTGATGTAGTCGTCCCAGGTCGGCCAGAGCTTGGAGACCTCGTCGCGGTTGGTCGGCAGGCCGGCCTGCTGGAACAGGTCGGTGCGGTAGCACATGGCCATGCCGCCGACGTCGGTGCCGAGGCCGATGAGCTTGCCGTCGTCGGTCTTGGCCGCCTCGTACTTCCAGGGCAGGAAGTTGCCGGACAGGTCCTTGGCGCCGTACTCGTTGAGGTCGACGAAGGCGGAGCCCTTCGACTTCATGTCGATGATCATGCCCTCTTCGATGGCGATCACGTCACCGAGGCCGCTGCCGGCCGCGAGGCGCTGCGTCACCTGCTGGGTGTAGTCACCGAGCTGGCCGCCGGTGCCACGCTCCACGATCTTGATGTTCGGGTGCGCGGCCTGGTACTGCTTGTAGAGCTCTTCGTAGCCGAAGTTGCCGAAGACGTCGACATTCAGGGTGATCTGCTCGTTGCTCGAGCCAGTACCGTCCTTGTCGTCGCCACAGGCGGCCAAGCCGAGCGCGCCTATCGCAAGGACGGCGACCGCCGCGAGGGCGCGGCGGCGCGAGGTGACGCCCATCGATGACCCCTCTCAGGTCGTTTTTCAGTGCAGGTGGGGGGTGGTGCAGACATCCCGGGATGTGGTCTGGACCACACCGCCGGGAGCGCTCCCATGAGATTGCCGTGACGTTACGGGGAAGTCAAGCGAGGGATGGGAGCGTTCCCAAGTTGTTATCCGGGTCTATCCCGGCGGAGCAGCGATTCCACGCTCAACCGTGACGGTCACCTCCACCGACCGGGCCACGGCAATCGGTCCGAACGGCCCATGCCCCGGAGTGCACCGGTCAGCGGCCTCGGCGCGTACCTGCTAATGTCCGCCAACCTGAGAGGACTAGCGGTGCAGCTGACGACGGCTCCGGCCGATCCGCGGGCGTACGAACCGCGGCCCATCACGCCGGCGGGCGACTTCGCGGAGTTCGTGACCGCGCGGTCGGCCCGGCTGCTGCGCGTCGCGTACCTGCTCACCCGGGACTGGGCGCTCGCCGAGGATCTCCTGCAGTCCTCGCTGGCGAAAGCCTGGACGGCTTGGCGGCGTATCGAAGGCGATCCCGAGCCCTACGTCCGGCGGATCCTGGTGAACACGTACACGAGCTGGTGGCGGCGGCGCTGGCACCACGAACGCCCCATCGGCGAGCTGCCCGAACAGGCCGGTCCGGACGAGCACCGCGGGTACGACGACCGCGACGTGCTCGCCCGCGCGCTCGGCCGGCTCCCCCGGCAACAGCGCGCCGTCCTCGTCCTGCGCTACTACGAGGACCTGTCCGAGGCCCAGATCGCCGACGTGCTCGGCATCTCGCCCGGCACCGTCAAGAGCCACGCGGCCAAGGCCATCGCCAAACTCCGGGTCGACCCCGGGCTCACCGGCCTCGAACCCGACCGCGAACCGCCCGCCGGCGCCGCGCGCCTCGCCGCCGTGCAGGGGCGCATCCAGCAGGCTCGGCAGCGCCGCATCGTGTCGGCCGCCTCGGTCTGCGCGGTGCTCCTGGCGCTCGTCCTCGGGTACGCCGTCAACCCGATCCACCATGTCGTGCCGGACCCGGTGGCGTCCGCGACCTCTCGTCTGATCGACGGCTTCCCCGAGTACGCCCTGGGCAACCGCGTCGTGGCGACCGGAACCGCGACCGACGAGGCGACGCCGACCAAGGTGTCCTGGACGGCGTCCACTAGCGACATCTCCGTCTACGTGCGCTGCCGGGCTTCCGAGGAGACCGACATCCGGATCACCTTCGGGGTGGCCGGGGGCGAGCTGGGCCAGATGATCTGCGGCGCCGCTCCGGACGGTCCGCGTACGGGAGTCGGAACGGCGGGCTCCTGGCCGATCGAGAAGGTGATGAACGCCGGGATAACCGCCGGTGCGTCCGTGGTGATGTCGGTCAGCCTCGGCATCGTCCGGCGCCCGGCGCCCGCCGACGTGGCGGTCGACTTCGCCGTCGCCGAACGGGTGGCCTGGTCGGACTATCCCTTCCCGACGAAGCCGACGGTGTTGCCGGAGCTGGACTCCAACCGCGTCGACCAGTTGCCTGGGGCGCTCCGGCTGCAGCCGCCGACCGACGACCCCATGCAGCCCGTCACGACCAAGGTGCCCTGGGGACCCCGGTACACCATGAACATCAGCCAGCACGCTGTCGGACTTCTCCACCTCTTCGTGGCCGGGGTCGAGGTGATGCGGTGCGGCAACTGGAGCTGGGACCTCGGCGGCTGCGGCTACACCCTCGACCCGGACGACGGCGACCTGCGGCTCAAGCTGCCGAAACTCGCCCCCGGTACGGAAGTCGAGATCACCGTCGTCCCGGAGCACGCCGCGGCGGACTGGGCGGTGTGGCTCGCGCCGCTGAAATGACCCGGCAAACCGCCCGGAACTCCCTAAAGTGGAGCCATGGAGGAGGGCGCCTACGGCGAGACCGACCGGGGCGGCGTACGCCTGCCGGGGCGCCATCCGGGTGATCCGCTGCGGCAGATCTGGCGGCGCATCGCGTACGCCGTCGTCATCCTGGCCGCCGTCGTCGTCATCGTCATGCTCGACCGGGACGGTTACAAGGACGCGAACCGGCCGGAGCTGACCTGGCTGGGCGCGTTCTACTACGCCACCGTGACCCTGTCGACGACCGGCTACGGCGACATCGTCCCCGTCAGCGACGGCGCCCGTCTCGTGAACATCTTCCTGATCACGCCGCTGCGCGTGGCCTTCCTCGCGATCCTGGTCGGCACTACCTTCGAGGTGCTCACCCGGCGTACGCGGGAACAGTTGCGGCGCAGTCGCTGGAGGTCCACCTTGATCGAGCACACCATCGTCGTCGGGTACGGGACGAAGGGCCACACCGCGATCCAGACGCTGCTCGCCGACGGGTCGCCGAAGGCGGGGTTCGTCGTCATCGAGCGCTCGCCCAGCTTGGCCGACGAGGCGAACCGGGACGGTTTCGCGGTCGTCGTCGGCGACGCCACCCGGAGCAGCGTCCTCCGCAAGGCGGCGGTGGAGACGGCCGAACGCGTGGTCGTCGCGACCGACCGTGACGACACCGCCGTGCTGGTCGCGTTGACCGTACGCCAGATCAACCCGGGGTGCACGATCGTGGCCTCGGTCCGGCAGGCGGAGAACGAGCCGCTGCTGCTGCAGTCCGGGGTGGACGCCGTGATCACCACGTCGGAGGCGGCCGGCCGGCTCCTCGGGGTGGCCGCCCGCTCCCCCGCCATCAGCGAGGTCTTCAACGACCTGCTCATCCACGGCGCCGGGCTGGACCTGGTCGAACGCCCGGTCAAGCCGGAGGAGATCGGCCGGACGCTCCGGGACTGCGCGGAACCGGTGATCGCCGTCCTCCGCGACGGGCACGCGCTGCCCTACGGTCAGGTCACCACCTTGCAAACGGCCGATCGCCTGGTCCTCGTCACCTCCCCCTGAACTGGCCGGCCCGACGCCGCTGAAGATCGTCGGCCGCCGACGATCAACGTGCTCCGGCCTCCATGATCGTCGGCAGCCGACGATCAAGACCGCGCCAACCCACAAGAACGTCGGCCGCCGACGATCAACGCGCCGCAACGGCCTGCGGATAATGCGAGTGTGACCATCGACGAGGAGCTGCTGCGCCGCTATCCGCGTACGGAAGGGCTCCGGGTCAACTTCGTGACCAGCCTGGACGGGGCGGCCGCCGTGGACGGGCTCTCGACCGGGCTGTCGAGCGCCGCCGACAAGCAGGTCTTCCGGCTGCTGCGGATGACCTGCGACGCGCTGCTCGTCGGCGCCGGCACGCTGCGCGACGAGGATTACCGGCCGCTCACGCTCGACCCCGAACGACGCGCCTGGCGTCTGGCGTCCGGGCTTTCGGCGTATCCCCGCCTGGTGATCTTCACCCACGCGCTGGCGCTGGACCCCGAGCATCGCGCCCTCCGCGACGCCCCGGTCCGGCCCCTGATCGTGACGCCCGCCGAGCCGGGCGACCACCCGCTGACCGAGGTCGCGGACGTGCTGGTCGCGGACCTGGCCGAGGCGGTGGCCCGGCTCCACGCCGAGGGCCTCACGCACCTGCTCTGCGAGGGCGGCCCCACCCTGCTCGGCGCGCTGGCGGGGGCGGATCTGGTCGACGAGCTGTGCCTGACGCTGTCGCCGGTGCTCGCGGGGCCGGGCGCGACGCGCATGACGGACGGCCGTCCTCATCCACCGAGGACGATGCGTCTGATCCACGCCATCCCCGCTGACCAGGCGTTGCTGCTCCGGTACCGTCGCGCACATGATTGACCTGGGGGAGATCGGCCACGAAGAGAAGCCCGCGCCGCGTCCGCCCGTCGTCCGCGCCTGGCTCGCGCGGCACAAGCGGTGGGTCGCCGCCGGCTCCGCGCTGCTCCTCCTCGCGATCAGCTTGTACGCCGTCCTCCCCGGCCTGCTCCGGAAGGAGCCGACGCCGCAACCGCCGCCCGCGCCGATGAAACGGATCGAAGGCTTCCCCGAGTACGCCCACGGCGCCCGCGTGGTGGCCGCCGCCAGCGCCCCCGTCACCGCGACCGAGGCGACGCTGACCTGGGCGATGACCGACCTGGGCGTCACGATCTTCGATCGGTGCGAATTCCTCGCCGCAGACGGCACCCAGCTGAAGACGCAGTTCATGGTCAGTGGCGACGTCTGGTGGGAATCCAGCTGCGGGCCGGAGGGCGAGGCCGGCGCGAGCCGCTACGGAGTCGAGGCCTGGACGTCCCACGGAATCGAGATCGGCGACACGGTCCGGATCACGATGCGGATCAGCGGCGCCACCCGGTTCGACGCGTCGACGCAGAAGACGGTCGACGTCGACACGCCGCGTGCGGGGACGTTCGCTGTGGCGATCGGCGTACCGGTGCCGTTCGAGGAGTATCCGCTGCCGGTGCGCCCCACCGTGCTGCCCACGTTGCAGCTCCCCATCGACGGCGACGGCGGCGACGGCTCCTCGCAGGCCCATCTGCGCAGCGACGCGGACGCGCTGGAACCGATCACGATCGACCTCCCCTGGGGCTCGTACGACCTGTCGATGTCGTCCGCAACGCCCGGCGCTCTGCATGTGACCATCGACGGCGTCACCGTCACCGACTGCGAGTTCTGGACCTACGAGGGCGACAGTTGCGGTCTCGGCTGGACCGTCGGTGACCGGAACGGCTTCGACTGGCAGTCCCAGATAACGGCCCGACCAGGGGAAACAGTGCATCTGACAGTCACGCCCACGCATGTCACCGGCCCCTGGGGCGTACGCATCACACGATCCTGACCTCCCCCACACGGGGTCCGCCTCCTGTCGCGCACACGACTCGGCATGCTCGCGTACCGAGGTCTTGTCGCAGGATGCCGTTAGGGTCTGAGGGCGTGAGCTTCCCCGCACACGCCGGCACTCCCGGCAGTCCCGTCGGCCGCGTCCTCGGGACGCAGGACGCCAGTCCGCTGACCTTCTGGGTGGCCGTCGGCTCCGACGCCTACCTGCAGCTCGACGACGTCGTGGTGACCCAGCGCGACCTGCCCGACCGGGGCACGGTCACGATCTCCGGCGTCGTCACCGCCGTCCGCGCCCGGCACGAGGGCGCCGCGTTCGAGTCCGACGTCTTCGCCATCGCCGACGGCATGCTGCCCGCGATGGTGCAGGAGGCGGCCGAGATCACCGTCACCCGGGTCGAGCCCGAGATCTACGTGCCGCCCGCGCCGGGCGCCGTGGCATACCGGGCGCACGGGGAGACGCGCGACGCCGCGCTGAGCTTCGACCGGATGCAGCGACGGCTGCCCATCGGCATCGGCCGCGACGGCGCGCCGCTGTTCCTCAACGCCGACTTCCTCGACGGCAGCCGGGGCGCGCACGTCAGCATCTCCGGCATCTCCGGGGTCGCGACGAAGACGAGCTTCGCCACCTTCCTGCTCTACTCGATCTTCACCTCGGGCGTCCTGGGGTCGAAGGCGGAGTCGGCCAACACCAAGGCGCTCATCTTCAACGTCAAGGGCGAGGACCTGCTCTTCCTCGACCATGAGAACAACCGGCTCGACGAGCCGACCCGGGAGGCGTACCACAAGCTGGGCCTGGACGCGGGGGCGTTCAAGCAGGTCACGGTGTTCGCGCCGGCGCGGGCCGGGGATCCGTCCGGCAGCCCGGACGTGGCGAGCCGGCTGACCGGGGTCGACCCGTTCTACTGGACCCTCAGCGAGTTCACCGAGCAGCGCCTGCTGCCCTATGTCTTCGCCGACGCCGACGACGAGCGTCAGCAGTACACGATGGTCGTCCACGCGGTCGCCGCCCACCTCGCCCGCGAGGCGCAGCCCGCCGGGGGCGGCATCAGCCTGGACGGCACCCGGCTCGGCAGCTACGAC
Source organism: Hamadaea sp. (assembly GCA_013361475.1). Taxonomy (GTDB): domain Bacteria; phylum Actinomycetota; class Actinomycetes; order Mycobacteriales; family Micromonosporaceae; genus Hamadaea. The sequence continues at coordinate 6,548 of JABFYB010000745.1, read as the reverse complement.
GATTTCGTCGACTACATCGTCGAGCAGCTCAACGACGACGAGACCCGGTCCACCTGGGCGGGCAGCTCGGTCGGGCTCGGCACGGTCAACGCCTTCGCCCGCCGCCTGATCTCCAGCAAGCGCGACCTGTCGCGGCTGATCCGCGGCGACCTGCCCAGCGGCCGGGCCCACCAGATCAGCACCGCCGACGCCGGTCAGGTGACCGTGGTCGACCTGCACAACCTGCCCGACCGGGCGCAGCGCTTCGTCGTCGGCGTGACGCTGAAGACGGAGTTCGAGCGCAAGGAGAAGGCGGGCACCGCCAAGCCGCTGCTGTTCGTGGTCCTGGACGAGCTGAACAAATACGCCCCTCGCGACGGCACCAGCCCGATCAAGGAGGTGCTGCTCGACATCGCCGAGCGGGGCCGGTCGCTGGGCGTGATCCTCATCGGCGCCCAGCAGACGGCGTCGGAGGTCGAGCGCCGGATCGTCTCCAACTCCGCGATCCGGGTGGTGGGCCGGCTGGACCCGGCCGAGGCCTCCCGGCCGGAATACGGCTTCCTGCCGCCGACCCAGCGGCAGCGGGCGCTGCTCGCCAAGCCGGGCACGATGTTCGTGGCGCAGCCGGAGATTCCGGTGCCGCTGGCGGTCGAGTTCCCCTTCCCGGCTTGGGCCACCCGGCCGTCCGAGGCGGGCGCGGCGCCGCGCGCGACGTTGGCCAGCATGGTCAGCGCGACCGACCCGTTCGCGGTGGTCGGCTCGACCCGCGACGGTGGCATCTCCGACGACGAGATCCCGTTCTAGCAGCCCGGAGGCATTGGCCGTGAAGATCCTGCACACCTCCGACTGGCACGTCGGGAAGGTCCTGAAGGGACAGCCGCGGGCCGAGGAGCAGCTCACCGCGCTGGCCTCGGTGATCGAGGTCGCCCGCCAGGAGCGGCCCGACCTGATCATCGTCGCAGGCGACCTGTTCGACACCGCCGCGCCGACACCCGAGGCGCAGAAGATCGTCTATCGGGCGCTGGCCGCGCTCCGGCGCCTTGCCGAACTCGTGGTCATCGCCGGGAACCACGACAACGGCCCGGCGCTGGACGCCTTGCGGGTCTTCGCCGAGTCGGAGAGCCTGCACCTGCGCGGCCGGATCTCCGACAAGCCGGCCGACCACCTCATCACCGGGGTCACCGCGGGCGGCGAGCCCTGGCGGTGCATCGCGCTGCCGTTCCTCTCCCAGCGATACGCCGTCCGCGCGCTCGACATGTTCGAGCTGACCCAGGCCGAGGCGCACAGCACATACGCCGATCACCTGTCGCGGCTGCTGGAGGCGATCGCGGCCGAGAGTTTCACCGACCCGAGCGCGGTCAACCTGGTCACCGCGCATCTGACCGTCGTCGGCGCGGCCATGGGCGGAGGCGAGCGGGAGGCGCACACCATCCTCGGATACGCCGTCCCCTCGACGGTGTTCCCGCCGAACACCCACTACGTGGCGTTGGGGCACCTGCATCGGGCGCAGACCCTGCCCGGGCACTGCCCGGTCCGCTACAGCGGCAGCCCGTTGCCGGTCGACTTCGGCGAGGAGGAGAACCCGCCGTCGGTGACGATCGTCGAGGCCACTGCCGACACCACGGCGCTCGTCCGGGAGGTTCCGCTGCCGGCCGGGCGGCGACTGCGTACGCTGCGGGGCACGTTGGCGCAGCTGTCCGAGATGGACGGTGGCGACGACTGGCTGCGCGTGGTCGTGAGCGAGAAGCCCCGCGCCGGGCTGCGCGAGCAGGTGCAGGAGATGCTGCCGCGGGCGCTCGAGATCCGGATCGACCCGGCGATGCTGGAGGCCAGACGACCCGACCGGCCGGCTCGGGCCGAACGGTCGCCGGTCGCGTTGTTCGCCGACTACCTGTCCGACCGAGGTCACGACGACCCGGCCACCCAGAAGCTCTTCGAAGAGCTTTACCAGGAGGTGAGCTGAGTGCGCCCGCTCCGGCTGGACCTGCGCGGTTTCGCGATCTTCCGCGAGCACACCGTCATCGACCTGACCGACGCCGACTTCTTCGCGCTGGTCGGCCCGACCGGTTCGGGGAAGTCCACCATCCTCGACGCGATCTGCTTCTCCCTCTACGGCCAGGTGCCGCGCTGGAGCGGGAAGACCGTCGTCAACGCCCTGGCGCCGTCGGGCATCGAGGCGGCGGTCCGGATGATCTTCGAGTCCGGTGGCCGGCGATACGCCGTGACCCGGGTCGTCCGCCGGGATGGCAAGGGCCGGGTCGCCACGAAGCAGGCGGGTCTGCAGCTGCTGCCGCCGACCTTCAACGTGGCGGTGCTCGACGGGGACGAACCCGTCGAGGAGCTGGGCGAGACGCTCGCCGGTACGCCGGTCGAGCTGGACGCCGCCGTGGTCGACGTCGTCGGGCTCCCCTACGACCAGTTCATCAAGTGCGTCCTGCTGCCGCAGGGCGAGTTCGCGGCGTTCCTGCACGCCAAACCGGCCGAACGGCAGGAGATCCTGGTCAAGCTCCTCGGACTGGAGGTCTACGAGCAGATCCGGGAGAAGGCCGCCGAGCGCGACAAGGCCGCGACCCATCAGCTCGGGGCGACCGAACGGCTGCTGGCCGATCTGGCCGCCGAATCCGACGACGGTCTGCTGGCCGCCGCGCAGGAGCGGGTGGAAGCGGTCGAGGCGCTCGCGGCCCGCGTGGTCGCCGAGGCCCCGGCGCTGGCCGCCCTCGACGCACAGCGACGGGCCGCCGTCGAAGCCCTAGCCGCCGTGGACAGCCGGCTCGCCGCGTTGGGTCGCATCGCCGCACCCGCCGACGCCGGCGCGCTCGCCACCGCGGGGCAGCAGGCCAAGGCGCGGCTGACCAGCACTGCCGACGAGTTGACCGCGGCGGAGGAGCACGAGGAGAAGGCGCGTGCCCGGCTCGAGGCGACGGTCGATCCGGCCGACGTGCAGCGGACCCTCGACGGGCTGGCCCAGCTCGCCGCGCTCCGATCCCGGCAAGGCGACGGAGCCGCCGCGCTCAGCCAGGCCGACAAGGCACACGCGGCAGCGGTGAAGGTGGTGGAGCGGGCGGCGAAGCTGGCGAAGGCCAAGGCCGACGAGGTCCTCCACGCCCAGCACGCGTTGGAGGAGGCCCGGAACACCGACCGGGTGGCGGTCCTGCGTCCGCTGCTCGAGGTCGGCCACGCCTGCCCGGTCTGCGAGCAGTCCGTCGCCACCCTGCCCGCCCGGCGAGAGGTCGGTGCGACCGTCGCCGCGCAGGAACACCTCAAACGCGTACGCGTGGAGGCGGAGCAGGCTGAACGCGAGCGCCAGACCGCCGACGACGCCGCCCGCGAGACGGATCGCCGCCTGGCCTCCATCCGGGCCCGGGTCGAGCAGTTGGAGCAGGAGGTGGCGCGGCTGGCCGAGGTGCTCGCCGACGCACCCGAGGAGGCGGAGCTGCAGGCCCAGCTCACCGCGCACGCGCAGGCGAAGGAAGCACTGGACCGAGCCGGGGTGGCCCGCCGCCGGGCGATGGAGCAGCAGCGCGCCGCGCTCGCCGAGGTGCAGCGGGTCGAGGAGCGGCTCCGGGCGGCCTGGCGGATCTTCGACACCGCCCGAGACTCGGTCGCCTCCGTGGTGCCGGGCCTCGCGGTCGCGTCCGGCAGTCCGGTCGTCGCGCCGCCGCCCGTCGATCGCGACGACCTGCAGGCGGCCTGGGCCGGGTTGGCCGGCTGGGCCAAGCAGGCCGGCGAGCGGCTCACGACGCTGCGGACCGAGGCCGACCAAGCCGCCCGGCAGGCCACCGCCAGCGAGGAGGTGGTGCTCGACCGGATCCGGGACTGGTTCGACGAGGCCGAGGTCGCGATGCCTCGCGAGATCGCCGGGCTCGACCGCGCGGTCACCGTCGCCGTCGAACGCGCCGCCGCCGCCCGCGACAAGATCCTCGACGCGCGCAAGCGGGCCGACGATCTACGGGCGCAGCGCAAGCAGATCGAGGCCGACCGGGCGGTGGCCGCCACGCTGGCCCAGCACCTCAAGGCGAACAACTTCGAGGCGTGGCTGCTGGAAGAGGCGCTGGACGCCTTGGTGGCGGGCGCTTCGGAGATCCTGCGGGAGCTGTCGGCCGGTCAGTACGACCTGATGCACCGCAACCGTGAGTTCTATGTGGTCGATCATCACGACGCCGGGCTCACCCGCCCGGTGCGTACGCTGTCCGGCGGGGAGACCTTCCAGGCCTCGCTGGCCCTGGCGCTCAGCCTGGCCGATCAACTGGCCGGGATGGCGCACGCGGCCAGCCTGGAGTCCATCCTGCTGGACGAGGGGTTCGGCACGCTCGACGCGTCCACACTGGACGTCGTCGCGGCGACGCTGGAGAACCTCGCCGCTCGCGGCGACCGGATGGTGGGTGTGGTGACGCATGTGGCCGCGCTCGCCGAACGCATTCCGGTCCGTTTCGAGGTACGCAAAGACGCCCGCACCGCCCGAGTGGACAGGATAGGGTAGAAATCTGGCTATGAGCTTCCACGTCGATGCATGGGACCCGTCCTACGGCGCCAGCCTCGACGCGTCCGCCCCTGGTCCGTCCGACGGGCTCGATGTCGAGGTCGAGCTGCCCGCCGAGCAGTGGCGACCGCTCGACGCCCCGGCCGGGCTGGCCCCGCCGGCGACCGTTTTGATGGTCGACGGCGTACGCCGAATCGATGCCCGGATCTGGACGGCCGGGATCGGCGGCACTCCGCCGTCGCCCGGGCTGGCCTGTTCCTACGCCGCCGGCGTGGTCCGGTGCGGTGCCGGGACCGCCTCCGTCGCCGCCGCAACCGTCGAGCGGTCGATCTTCACCTCGGCCGCCGATCAGTCCGATGTAGACGCCGGAAGCACGGTGCGCTACAAGGCCGTACGCATCGAAGGCGCGCAGGACGCCGACCTGATGGCGGCGATGCAGACGGCGTTGATGCAGTTGGAGCAGCGGACGACGAGCGACGTGCTCACCACACTGAGCGGAGGCGACGAACTCGTCGTGGTCGACGGCCCGCTCCGTGGCCCGGGCGCGCCGCCGCGCGTCATCGGGTACGCGAAGACGCAGCAGAAGCAGTACCTACCGGATCACCTGTTGCCGGTGGTCGGAGCGCTGTCCCCCGGGCAGCGGACCCCGGTCTTTCGCATCGGCGGCCGCTGGAGCCGATACACCTGGTATCTGCGGCAGCCGGGCGGCATCCCGATTCCGTGGTCGGGGGTCGTCCGCCTCGAATGCTCGGCCGAGCTGGCTCCGGCCCAGGCGATCGAGCTGGCCGAATTGTCCTGCGTCACGCTCCCCCGGTACGCCTCCAGCGCCGTCAAGGATCCCCGCGCGCCTCAGCAACTCGTCCCGATCGGGGGGCTCGAACAGCGGCTGCGCCGGATGCTGGGCGACACCAAGCTCCTCCAGCGGGCGCTGGCCGCCGCCTCGGTACGTCAGTAGAGGCTAGGCCCGGCCGCCGCTTCGGTCCGCGCGTAGGACCAGGCACAATACAAGCGTGAAGCTGGACTTGCCGACGGGGTACGACTTCACCGGCACGCTCGGCCAGCTCTCGCTGGGGACGCACGACCCGTGCCGGCGGTTCATCGACGGCGTGTTCTGGCACGCCGCGCGTACGCCGGACGGCCCGGGGTCGCTGGGGCTGCACCGGGACGGCCGGGTTGAGGCGTACGGGCCGGGTGCGGAGTGGTTGCTCGAGCGGGCCGACGCCGTCTTCGGCCTCCGGGACGATCTGGGCGATTTCCGCGAGCTGGCCCGAGCGCATCCGGTCGTCGCCGAGTTGGCGCACCGGCATCGGGGACTCCGGCTCCCGGCCACCGGGCAGGTCTTCCCCCACCTCCTCCGGGCGGTATGCGAACAGAAGGTCACCGGCAAGGAGGCTTACCAGGCGTACTCGGCGATCGTCCGGCGCTTCCGGGAGCCCGCTCCGGGTCCGCACCCGGGGCTGCTGCTGCCCCCGTCCGCGGAGCAGGTCGCCTCGCTGCGGTACTACGATCTCCACCCGCTCGGGCTGGAGCAACGGCGGGCGGACACGCTCCTGCGCGCCGCGCGTACGCCCTGGCCGGATCGCGAACCGGAGGCGACCGCCCGCCGGATGCTGGCCCTGGTGGGGATCGGACCCTGGACGGTGGCCGAGGTCATGCGCAACGCGCACGGCGACCCGGACGCGGTCAGCGTCGGCGACTACCACATCAAGAACCAGGTGGCGTGGGCGCTGGCGGGCGAGCCTCGGGCGACCGACGACCGGATGCTGGAGCTACTGGAACCCTTCCGCGGCCATCGCGGGCGGGTATGCCAGTTGCTGACCCGGGCCGGGATCGGCGCGCCGAGGTGGGGCCCCCGGGCGCCGATCCGCTCCTTCCGCGGCTACTGACCGCCTCCGGCTCGCCGCTCCCCGGCTCGCTCTCGCTCTCGCTCTCGCTCTCCATGCGATGATCGTCGGCCGCCGACGATCTGCGCCCTAATGCCGCGATGAATGGCGGCAGCCGACGATCAACGCGGGGCGCACATTCAACAACGGCGGCAGCCGACGATCAACGGCCTGAACGCCCCAAGAACGGCGGCAGCCGACGATCA
>JABFYB010000794.1 GCA_013361475.1 Hamadaea sp. | reverse complement strand
TTGCGCCCGACGCACGTCGGTGAGGTGGTGACGCTCGCGGGCTGGGTGGCCCGGCGCCGTGATCACGGCGGGGTGACCTTCATCGACCTGCGCGACGACTCCGGCATCGCCCAGATTGTGTTCCGTGAGAGCGACCAGGCGCACGCCCTGCGGAACGAGTTCTGCGTCAAGGTCACCGGCACGGTGAGCGAGCGCCCGGCCGGCAACGAGAACCCGGACCTCCCCACCGGCGCGATCGAGGTGATCGTCAGCGACCTGGAGGTGCTGTCGACCGCCGCGCCGCTGCCGTTCCCGATCGACGACCACGTCGAGGCCAACGACGACATCCGGATCCGGCACCGCTACCTCGACCTGCGGCGGCCGGGCCCGGCGAAGGCGATGAAGCTGCGGTCGCGGGCCAACCAGATCGCCCGCGAGATCCTGCACGCGCGCGACTTCCACGAGATCGAGACGCCGACGCTGACCCGGTCGACCCCGGAGGGCGCGCGCGACTTCCTGGTCCCGGTACGCCTGCAGCCCGGTTCGTGGTACGCGCTGCCGCAGTCCCCGCAGCTGTTCAAGCAGCTGCTGATGGTGGCCGGGATGGAGCGCTACTACCAGATCGCCCGGTGCTACCGCGACGAGGACTTCCGGGCCGACCGGCAGCCCGAGTTCACCCAGCTCGACATCGAGATGTCGTTCGTGACCCAGGACGACGTCATCGAGCTCGCCGAGGCGGTGGTGCGGAACCTCTGGAGCGAGCTGGCCGGGTACGACATTCCGACGCCCATCCGGCGCATCCCGTTCGGCGAGGCGATGGACCGCTACGGCTCCGACAAGCCCGACCTGCGGTTCGGCAGCGAGCTGACCGATCTCAGCGGCTACTTCCAGGGCACCGAGTTCCGGGTGTTCCAGGCGGCATACGTGGGCGCGGTCGTCATGCCGGGCGGGGCGAGCCAGACGCGCAAGGAACTCGACGGCTGGCAGGACTGGGCCAAGTCCCGCGGCGCCAAGGGTCTGGCGTACCTGCTGTTCGACGCCGAGACCGGTGAGCCGAAGGGCCCGGTCGCCAAGAACCTGTCCGAGGCGCACCTGGCCGGGCTGGCCGACGCCGTCGGCGCGAAGCCGGGCGACGCGGTGTTCTTCGGCGCCGGCGAGAAGCGGCGTACGCAGGAACTGCTGGGCGCGGCCCGGCTGGAGATCGGCAAGCGGGCCAACTTGATCGACCCGTCCGCGTGGGCGTTCTGCTGGATCGTCGACGCGCCGATGTTCGAGCCGGTCTACGACGAGAAGGACGACACGAAGCAGGTCGGCTGGACGGCACTGCACCACCCGTTCACCTCGCCGAACGCGGAGTGGATCGACAAGTTCGACAACGACCCCGAGCACGCGCTGGCCTATGCGTACGACATCGTGTGCAACGGCAACGAGATCGGCGGCGGCTCGATCCGTATCCACCGCAGCGACGTGCAGGAGCGAGTGTTCACCCTGCTCGGCATCTCCGAGCAGGAACAGCGCGACAAGTTCGGCTTCCTGCTCGACGCGTTCGCCTACGGCCCGCCGCCGCACGGCGGCATCGCGCTGGGCTGGGACCGCGTCTGCATGCTGCTCGCGGGCGCGGACTCGATCCGCGAGGTCATCGCGTTCCCCAAGACCGGCAACGGCTACGACCCGTTGACCGGCGCGCCCACGCCCATCACCGCCCAGCAGCGGGCCGAGGCCGGTGTGGACGCGAAGCCCAAGGCCGCGTGAAGCTGCTCGTCATCGGGGCGTCGGGCCACCTCGGCAGCGAGGTGGCCCGGCTCGCGCTGGCCGCGGGGGCCGAGGTCACCGGCACGCACGCTCGTCCGGCCCCGCCCCATGAGCAGCACGGCTGGTCGCGGCTCGACCTTCGCGACCCGTTCGCGGTCCACACTCTCGTCCAGCTGGTACGCCCGGACGCCGTGATCAACACGTGTTACGACCGCTGGTCGTGGGGGCCGACGGCGACAGGTGCGGCCCACGTCGCGACGGCGTCCGCCGCGGTCGGGGCGCGCCTGGTGCACGTGTCCAGCGACGCGCTGCACGCCGGGCGGCCGGAGGCGTACACCGAGGACGACGACCCGAGCCCGATCACGCCGTACGGCGCGGCGAAGGCGGCGGCCGAGACGGCGGTCGCGGCGATCGACCCGTCGGCGGCGATCGTGCGTACCTCGCTGATCCTGGGGGACGAGACGTCGCCGCAGGTCCGGTTGGCGCTGGACCTGATCCACGGGCGGTCGGAGGGCCGGCTGTTCACCGATCAGGTGCGCTGCCCGGTCGACGGCGCGGAGTTGGCGGCGGCATTGCTGGAGCTGGTCGGCAACGACTACGCCGGTGTGCTCAACGTCGCGGGGCCGCAGGCGGTGAGCCGGGCGCAGCTCGGCAAGCTGATCGCGCTGCGCCACGGGCTGTCCCCGCGCCTGGTGCCGACGGGCAAGGCGGCGCGGGTGCCCAACGCCGGGCCGCTGGACGTCAAGCTCGACTCGTCGCGCGCGGCGACCCTGCTCAAGGTCCAGATCCGGCCGGTCTCCGAGGTGCTCGCCGGTTAACCGGGGGCTACCGGTGCTCCATGACGAGCACGGCCCAGGTGCCCGGTTCGAGGGCCTCGTAGCCGTGGTCGGCGTCGCCGGGGAACGACGCGTAGTCGCCCGGTCCGAGGTCGACCAGACTTCCCTCCGGCCCGGTACGCATCCGGCCCCCGCACACCACCATGTGTTCGACTGTTCCCGGGATGTGTGCCTCGGCGTGCCGTTCCGCGCCGGGCTCGACGTGCAGGACGTAGATGTCCCGGGTCACGTGCCGGGGGCCGGAGCTGAGCAGGGTGCCGGTGAAGTCGGCCTGGCTGCTCGGGTACGCCACCCCTTCGCCGCGCCGCACGACGCGTACGCCGGTGGGGCCGGGTTCGATGAGCCGGCTGAACGGCACCTCCAACGCCACCGCCAGTGACCAGAGCGTCTCCACACTCGGGTTGCCCTGCCCGGACTCCAGTTGGGAGAGGGTCGACTTGGCGACTCCGGCTCGTTTGGCGACCTCGCTGAGGCTGAGGCCGAGCCGGTCCCGTTCGCGCCGGAGCGCGGCGGCGATGACGTCGAGCGGTGGCCCGTCGGTCATGTTCGCTCCATAGGTCATAGCGTTCGATTTGACGAACACCGGGTTCGTGTTCGATATTCTAAACATGCGTACGCCAGATCGAACGCCACTCGATCGCGGCCTGCTCCGGGACGCGCTCGCGATCGGGACGGCCGCCGCGATGATCGGCATCTCCTTCGGCGCGATCAGCGTCGCCCAGGGGATGCCGAAGTGGCTGCCCACCGCGATGTCACTGCTGATCTTCGCGGGCGGGTCGCAGTTCCTCGCCGTCGGCATGCTCGCCGCCGGAAACCCCGTCGCCGCGATCCTCGGCGGCCTGCTCGTCAACGTCCGCCACCTGCCGTTCGGCCTGGCGATCGGCGGCGCGCTCGGCGATCGGCTGCCGCTGAAGCTGCTCGGCGCCCACGTGCTGATCGACGAGAACACGGCGTTCGCCCTGGCGCAGGACGAGGAGCACCGGCGGCGACAGGCGTACTGGCTGGTCGGCGGCATCCTCTTCGTCACCTGGAACCTCGGTGTGGCGGCCGGAGTCGTGGTCGGCGGCGCGGTCGGCGATCCGGCCACCTACGGACTCGACGCGGCGTTCCCGGCCGGTCTCCTCGCCCTGATCCTGCCCGCGATGCGGGACCGGACGACCCGGACGTCGGCCGCCATCGGAGCGGTCGTCGCGGTCGCGGCGACTCCACTGCTTCCGGCGGGGCTCCCCGTGCTCGCCGCGCTGCTCGGAGTCGGGGCGGGCGTCGTCCGCCGCTTCTCGCTGCAGGGGGCGTCGGAATGAAGTACGTCGTGGTTCTCCTGGCGCTGGCCGCGGGCACGTACGCCATCCGCCTGTCCGGCGTCCTGCTCCGTGGCCGGCTCACCCTCCCGGACTGGCTACGCGACCTGCTGCCGGTGGCGGCGACGACGCTGCTGGCCGCGTTGGTGGCGACCGCCGTGTTCACCGACGCCGGGCACCTCGCGCTCGGGATCGCCCGACCGGCCGGAGTGGCCGTCGGAGCCGTCCTGGCCTGGCGGCGTATGCCGTTCGCCGTGGTCGTCGTCGCGGCCGCCGCCACTGCCGCCCTCCTCCGCCTGGCCGGCCTCCCCTGACG
>JABFYB010000078.1 GCA_013361475.1 Hamadaea sp. | reverse complement strand
ACATGTCGGTGGAGAGCCCAAGATTCGACCCAGAACCCTGATCCGGTGCCTATCCGCGGGGCGCCGCGAGGGCGGGCCGAGCGGGCGGGCCGAGCGGGCGGGCCGAGCGGGCAGGGTGAGCGGGCAGGGTGAGCGGGCGAGCCGAGCGAGCGCCTCAGCGAGCCCAGGGCAGCGGAACCGGAGCGGGGTTGCCGGGCACGGTGGCCATCCCGCCCACGCCCATGCACACGAGGACGTCGGTGACTTCGTCGCCGGAGGTGACCTGCCGGTCGACGCCGGCGGGCAGGATCACGGTCTCCCCTATGCCTGCTCGGCTGGTGGCGCCGTCGACGGTGATGCTGAGCGATCCGGCCAGGACCGTCCACAGCTGTTCGCGGTCGATGGAGTGCAGCGGCCCGGTCGTGCCGGGCTCCATGCGTACGCGCCAGTTGCACAGCTCGGTGCTTCCCTGGCTCGGTGCCGCGAGGGCGGTGGTGACGGCGGCCGCGGTGGTGATGACGCGGTCTTCGGTCGCGCTGACGATTTTCATGGTGTCCTCCCCGATTCTCTGAGTCAAGTTGCTTTACTCGCGCTTCTGAGTAAAGCAACTTGACTCGGCTGTGTCAACATGGACAGGTGAGGACCGATCCGCTCGCCGACGCCGAGCTGACCTACCTGATGGGGCTGGGCTTCCAGCTCGTGCTGGGCGAGTTCGTCCGCCGGCTCGACGCCGCCGGGCACAGCGACCTGCGCCCGGTCCACGGCGCGGTGTTCCAGGCGCTCAAAGGCCCCGGCGCGACCGGGACCGAGCTGGCCGAGCGGCTCGGGGTCACCAAACAGGCCGCCGGGCAGCTCGTCGACGACCTGGAGGCACGCGGCTACGTGCGCCGGGAGCCGCATCCGGCGGGCGGCCGGCGCAAACTCGTCGTGCTGACCGAGCAGGCGGAGGCCCATCTCCGGGCGGCGGGACGGGTCCTGCACGGGCTGGAGGCCGAACTCGAGGGCAGCCTCGGCGCGGCGGAGCTGTCCGACTTGCGGACCGGTCTCGCACGGTTGATCCGCGAGCTGGCCGGCGACACGCTGCCCGCCCTGCGCCCCCAGTGGTGACCCGGCCGCTGAGCTGCCCGGGCGACCTCGGGTACTTTCGAGATCATGACGAGCACCCGCGCCGCGACGACGGCCACCTATGCCGCCTTCATCGGCTCGGGCTTCGCCTTCGCCAGCTGGGCGGCGCGCATTCCGCAGGTCCGTGATCAGCTCGACCTCGAACCGGCGACGCTCGGCCTGGTGCTGCTCGCCATCGCGGCGGGCTCGCTGCTCGCCCTGCCGCTGTCCGGCCCGGTCGTGACGCGGTTCGGCTCGGCGAAGACGGTGGCCGCGATGGCGTCGCTGCTCGCCGTGGCCCTGACCGTCGTCGCGCTCGGTGCGCTCGCCGGCGTGTTTCCGGTGGTCATCGGCCTCGCCATGCTCGGCTTCGCCAACGGCGCGTGGGACGTCGCGATGAACGTGCAGGGCACGGTCGTGGAGCGGCGGCTCGGCCGCTCGATCATGTCGCGCTTCCACGCGGGGTTCAGCCTCGGCACCGTGGCCGGCGCGCTGCTGGGCACGCTCATGATCGCGCTGAAGGTGCCGGTCACCGCGCATCTGCTCGGCGTCGCGGCGGTCATCGCCGTCAGCATCCCTTGGTACGCCCAACGCTTCCTCGACGACCGGGCGGAGACTCCGGCGGAGCCCGGCGACGGCGCCGTCCGGACGAGCCCGCTGACCGCCTGGCGGGAACCGCGTACGCTGCTCGTCGGGCTGTTCACGCTGGCCTTCGCGTTCGCCGAGGGCACCGGCAACGACTGGATCAGCGTCGCCGCGATCGACGGCCACCACGTCTCCCCCGCCTTGGGCACGCTGGCGTTCGCCGCGTTCCTCACCGCGATGACGATCGGCCGCTGGTTCGGCCCCGGGCTGCTGGACCGCTTCGGGCGCGTACCGGTCGTGCGGGTGCTGTGCGTGATCGGGGTCGGCGGGGTGCTGCTGTTCGTGTTCGGCCCGAGTCCGGCGTACGCGTTCGCCGGGACGCTGCTCTGGGGTGTGGGGGTGGCCCTGGGCTTCCCGGTCGGGATGAGCGCCGGTGGCGACGACCCTCAGCGGGCGGCCGCCCGGGTCAGCGTCATCGCGTCGATCGGCTACTGCGCGTTCCTCGCCGGCCCGCCGCTCATCGGGTTCCTCGGCGAGCACCTGACGGTGCTGCGGGCGTTGACGGTCGTCGCCGTGATGCTGGGGCTGGCCGCGCTGGTCGCCGACAGCGTACGCCCGCTGCCGGGCACGCCCGCGGTCGAGCAGGTGGACCGCCGAAAAGCGAGCGCGCCCGAGCAGTGAGGATTGCTAGCCTCGCGCGATGAGCGATCTTCCGACCTTCCAGCTCGGCTTCCCCGGCCCGCTGCGGGACCTGCTGGTGGCCGCGGTGCTCGACGGGACCAAGACGTCGACCTCCGGACTGTTGCAGGACTACGAGATCGACGGCGACCCGCTGCCGGTGGTGGGCGCTCGGGAGGCGGTGGTCGACTCCGACGAGCAGCCGGTCGCGGTGATCGAGCTGACCGAGGTGCGGGTCGCGCGGATCGGCGACGTCGACCTCGATTTCGCGCGCGACGAAGGCGAGGGGTACACGTCGGTGGCCGAATGGCGGGCGGGCCACGAGGACTTCTGGCACGGCGCGGACTATCGGGGCTGGCTGGGCGATCCGGAGTTCACGGTGGACGACGACATGATGGCCGTCCTGGTGCGCTTCCGGGTCGTCGAGAGGCTCTAGGCTCTCTTACGTTCTCCGAACGTTGCGCCGCTGCGGGACGAGTCGATCGTGGGTACGGTTCGGGTCATGGCAGATCGGAAGCTGGCCGCGCACCTGTTGCGCCGGGCGACCTTCGGCCCCACCGCGGCCGAGGTGGACGCCGCGGCCGCGCGCGACTATCGCGACGTGGTCGGCGCACTGGTCCGGCCCGCGGTCGCCGAGTCGGCCGCGCCGCTTCCGGCGTACGCCGACGATCCGCTCCTCGGGCCGGTCGCGAACAAGACGCGTGAGCAGCGGGCGGCGGCGCAGCAGAAGGCGCGGACGCAGCTCGGCGAGCTGACCCGAGCCTGGGTGGCCCGCATGGTGACCGCCGACCACGGGCTCGCCGAGAAGCTGGTCTTCTTCTGGCACGGGCACTGGGCCACCGGCGCCCAGAAGGTCGTGTCGGCCCGGCTGATGCGGGCGCAGCTGGAGAAGTTCCGGATGTTCGGCTCCGGCGACTTCGCGGTGCTCGCCCGGCAGATGGTGCGGGACGCGGCCCTCGTCTACTGGCTCGACGGGCAGCGCAACACGGCGAAGGCCCCCAACGAGAACCTCGCCCGTGAACTGATGGAGCTGTTCACGTTGGGCGTCGGCGCGTACACCGAGGACGACGTCAAGGCGGGGGCCAAGGCGTTGACCGGCTGGACCCTCGACCGGGCCCGGGGAACGGCCGTCTTCCTGCCCCGCCGCCATGCCACCGGCCGGACGACGATTCTCGGCCGGAGCGGGGTCCACGACGCCGACTCGTTCGTCGGCATCCTGATGGAGCAACGCGCTCACCCGACCTTTCTGGCCGGCCGGTTCTGGCTGCGCTTCGGCTCCGGCGAACCGCTACCGTCGTCCACACGAGACAGTCTGGTGGCCGCGTACGGGAGTGGCCGCGACGTCAACGCACTGCTGACCGCGCTGCTCACCGACGACGCGTTCGCCGCCAGTGCCGGTCAGCTCGTCAAGTCGCCGGTGGAATGGGCGGTCGGCGCGGTGCGGCAACTCGGCGTGCCTCCGGCTGAGAAGACGCTGACCTCGGTGCTGAACGCCGCCCGGGCCATGGGCCAGCTCCCCTTGCGGCCGCCCAGTGTCGGCGGCTGGCCCACCGGGGCCGCGTGGCTCACGACCTCCTCGCTGCAGGCGCGGATGCGGGGCGCGGCCGCGATCGCCGCCGCACTGCCGGAACCCACGGCGGATTCCCTCCGGTCCGGTTCGGCTGCGAGTACCGTCGACACGCTCGGCCGGATGCTGGCCGTCGACGAATGGACTCCCCGCACACGCAAAGCGCTGACCGAGGTCGCCAAGAAGCCGCAGCGCCTGGTCACGCTGGCGCTGATCAGTCCCGAGTACGCGGTCAGCTGAGGAGATCGGATGGACACCGTCACTCGCCGCAAG
>JABFYB010000810.1 GCA_013361475.1 Hamadaea sp. | reverse complement strand
GTCGCGGCCGACCTCGACACCGCGTCGAACAACGTCAAGAAGATCTGCACCGACGCGGGCGTCACCCTCAAGAACTTCGAGTAGGGGAGGGTCATGTGGCCGGAGTCACTCTGCCGCCGGCGGCGGGAGTGGGTGACTCCGGCCACCGCCCGGCCCGACCGGGGCTCCCCGGTTTGGGGTCTGGGCGGCTCATGGCGTAATCTTTCCTGCGGTGCCCACTCGGGTGCCGGGTGCTGGCGTGCGCGCCAGCCGCGACTCGTCCGCCGTCAGGTGAGCAAGTCCGCGGCGGCAGCGGCCGTAGGCACACCCATCCGCCAGACAGCGCCGGCCGTTCGCGATCGGCGTAGATCACTACGCAAGGGAGTCCGCGTCCCATGTACGCGATCGTCAAGACCGGCGGCAAGCAGTACAAGGTCGCCGAGGGCGACGTGATCGAGGTCGAGAAGCTGGCCGGCCAGCCCGGTGACGAGGTTGCCCTCAAGGCCGTTCTCGTCGTCGACGGCGCCGACCTCGTGACCGACGCGGCCAAGCTTGCCAAGGTTTCGGTCTCCGGTGAGGTCGTGGCCCACACCAAGGGCCCGAAGATCCGGATCCACAAGTTCAAGAACAAGACCGGCTACCACAAGCGCCAGGGTCA
Organism: Hamadaea sp.; assembly: GCA_013361475.1. GTDB lineage: Bacteria > Actinomycetota > Actinomycetes > Mycobacteriales > Micromonosporaceae > Hamadaea. The sequence goes on along the minus strand of JABFYB010000810.1, from coordinate 16,478 downwards.
CCGCCAGCCGCTGACCCAGGTCAAGGTGACCGGCATCTCCACCGGGAAGTAGGCGTTCCGAAATGGCACACAAAAAGGGTGCGTCCAGCTCCCGTAACGGTCGTGACTCCAACTCGCAGCGCCTCGGCGTGAAGCGGTTCGGCGGTCAGGTCGTCAGCGCCGGCGAGATCCTCATCCGCCAGCGGGGCACCAAGTTCCACCCGGGCGACCTGGTCGGCCGTGGTGGCGACGACACGCTGTTCGCGCTCGCCGACGGCTCGGTGCTCTTCGGCACCAAGCGCGGCCGCAAGACCGTGTCGATCGTGCCGGTCGAGGCCTGAGGCTTCGCCGCACACGAAAGCGAGGAGCGGGTGGGGCGCGAGACGCGCTCCACCCGCTCACTGTTTTGAGAGGATTGAACCGTGGCAACCTTTGTCGACCGAGTGGTGCTGCACCTGCAGGCCGGGGACGGTGGGCACGGCTGCGTGTCGATCCTCCGGGAGAAGTTCAAGCCCTTCGGCGGGCCGGACGGCGGTAACGGCGGTCATGGCGGCAGCGTCTTCCTGACCGTCGACCCGGGCGCGCACACGCTGCTCGACTTCCACTTCAAGCCGCGGATCAAGGCGGAGAACGGCAAGGGCGGCGCCGGCGGCAACCGGGACGGCGCGAACGGCGAGGACCTGGTGCTCAAGGTGCCCAACGGCACCGTCGTGCTGAGCCAGTCCGGCGAGGTGCTGGCCGACCTGGTCGGCGTGGGCACCACCTTCGAGCTGGCCCGGGGCGGCCGGGGCGGGCGGGGCAACGCCGCGCTGGCCAGCTCCCGGCGTAAGGCGCCCGGCTTCGCCGAACTCGGCGAGCCCGGCGACCGCCTCGACGCCGTCCTGGAGCTCAAGAGCGTCGCCGACGTCGGCCTGGTCGGCTTCCCGAGCGCGGGCAAGTCCTCGCTCATCTCGGTCATCTCGGCGGCCAAGCCGAAGATCGCCGACTACCCGTTCACGACCCTCGTGCCGAACCTGGGCGTCGTCCAGGCCGGCGAGCACACCTTCACCGTCGCCGACGTGCCGGGGCTCATCCCGGGCGCGGCCACCGGCAAGGGGCTCGGCCTGGAGTTCCTGCGGCACATCGAGCGCACGTCGGTGCTCGTGCACGTCGTCGACACCGCGACGCTGGAGCCCGGCCGGGATCCGCTGGCGGACATCGACGCCATCGAGGCCGAGCTGTCGGCGTACGGGGGGCTGGAGGACCGGCCGCGCCTGGTCGCCCTGAACAAGATCGACGTACCGGACGGGCGGGATCTGGCCGAGATCGTCCGGCCCGACCTCGAGGAGCGGGGCTACCGCGTCTTCGAGATCAGCACCGCGACCCGGGAAGGGCTCAAGGAGCTGAGCTACGCCATGGCCGAACTAGTCGAGGAGTCGCGGGCGGCCAAGCCGGTGCTGGAGCCCACGCGCATCGTCATCCGGCCCAAGGCGGTCGACGACGACGGGTTCACCATCGAACAGGACGCCGAGGGTGTCTACGTGGTTCGCGGGACCAAGCCGGAGCGCTGGGTCCGCCAGACCAACTTCGACAACGACGAGGCCATCGGCTATCTGGCCGACCGGCTGGCCCGGCTGGGTGTCGAGGACGCGCTCGCGAAGGCGGGCGCGGAGCCTGGTGCGCCGGTCCGGATCGGTGAGCGCGAGTTCGACTGGCAGCCCACGGTCTACGCCGGTGCCTCGTACGTGCCGGGCAACCGGGGCACCGACATCCGGATCGACGAGGCGCTGTCGACGCCGCGTACCGGGGCTTCCGAGCGGTTGGCGGCCCGCAAGGCGCGCCGGGTCCATCAGGAGGTCGAGGGCGAATGGGTCGACGACGAGGGCGCCGGCAGGTAACGGATGAGTGAGCGGGGCGTGATCACTCTCACGAACCGTTTGTGAGGAACCGGAAACAGCTCGGAAACGTGCCCTGGCTAGCGTCTCGCGAGTGTTGATCCAGAACCGCGAAGTCACCCACCCCGATGTCACCCTGCTCGTCCTCGCGGCCGAGAAGGAGCTGCTCTCGCGGTATCCGGATGAGCGCATCCGCCCCGTCGACCCGTTGGCGCGCTTCGTGGTCGCGTACCAGATGAGCGAGCCGGTGGGCTGCGGCGCCGTGGCGACCGTCGCGCCGGGGGTGGCGGAGCTGACCCGCATGTGGGTGCGGCCCGCGAGCCGCCGCGCGGGCGTGGGACGACGGATCCTCGCGGGGCTCGAGCGCCGCGCGCAGGCGGACGGCCACGACACCGTGATCTTGGAGACCGGGGTACGCCAACCGGAGGCGATCGCGCTCTACGAAGCGTCCGGCTACCAGCGGATTCCGCCGTTCGGGGAGTACGTGGGCAACCCGTTGTCGGTGTGCTTCGAGAAGAAGCTGGCCTGAAGATCACCCCTCGCCTTCGACCGGCCGCCGGTGCGGGCATGATGGGGGGATGGCCAGCCTGACCTTCGACGAGGCGAAGACGCGCGTCGGCGTCGTTCGCGACCTGCGGTACGAACTCGACTTCGACCTGACGAGCAGCGAGTCCTTCCGGACGACCACCGTCGTGCGGTTCGGGGCCGACGAGCCGGGCGCGGAGACCTTCCTCGAACTGAGGCCGACGCGGCTGGTCAGCGCCACCCTCAACGGCCGGGAGATCGCCGGGTTCGCCGAGGGCCGGCTGCCGTTGACCGGGTTGGCCGACCGCAACGAGGTCGTCGTCGTCGCCGAGTACGCCTATTCGCATGTCGGTGAGGGGTTGCACCGCTTCGTCGACCCGGCCGACGGCGAGGCGTACGTCTACGCGCAGCCCTCGATCGCCGAGGCGCCGCTGTTCATGGCCTGTTTCGACCAGCCCGATCTGAAGGCGCCCGTCACGATCCGGGTGACCGCCGATCCGTCGTGGATCGTGCGTTCGAACGCCGCGGGTGCGCAGACCGAGCCGGGCCGCTGGGAGTTCGCCGAGACCAAGCCGGTCGCCACTTACCTGATCACCGTCATCGGCGGCCCGTACGCGGAGATCCGCGACGAGCACGACGGCATCCCGCTCGCCCTGTACGCCCGTAAGTCGTACTCGGAGGCGCTGGCCGAGAACGCGCCGGAGTTGTTCGAGCTGACCAAGCAGTGCCTCGACCGCTATCACGAGCTGTTCGGCATCCGCCTGCCCTTCGGCAAGTACGAGCAGGCGTTCGTCCCCGAGTTCACCTGGGGCGCGATGGAGTTCCCGGGCCTGGTCGTCTTCCGGGACGAGTACATCTACCGCGGCCCGGTCACCGACACCGAGCGATCTCGGCGCGCGTCGATCGTCGCGCACGAGATGGCGCACATGTGGTTCGGCGACCTCGTGACGATGCGCTGGTGGGACGACATCTGGCTGAACGAGTCGTTCGCGACCTACATGGGCTACCGGGTCACCGCCGAGGCCACCCGGTTCACCGACGCCTGGGCCGACTTCGCCAGCGAGCGCAAGATCTGGGGCTACGGCGCCGATCAGCGGCCGTCCACCCACCCCGTCGCCCCGGTGTTCGTCGCCGACACCGAGTCCGCGTTCGCCAACTTCGACGGCATCTCGTACGCCAAGGGCTGCGCCACGCTCCGGCAACTGGTGGCCTGGCTGGGCGACGACGCCTTCTTCGCCGGGCTGCGGGCGCATTTCGACAAGCACGCCTGGGGCAACGCCACCCTGGACGATCTGCTCGCGTCGCTGTCGGCGGCGTCCGGCCGCGACCTGTCCGCCTGGGCCGACAAGTGGCTCCGGTCGCCGCAGGTCAACACGTTGCACCCGGTACGCACCGCGGACGGTTTCGCCGTCGAGCAGACCGCTCCGGCGGCGTACCCGACGCTGCGGCCGCATCGGATCGGCATCAGCTGGACTTCCGCCGACGGCGTCCGGCAGCGGATCGAGACCGATGTGGACGGCCCGCTGACGGCAGTCGGTGAGCTGGCCGGCGTCGAGATGGAAGACGTGCTGCTCAACGATGGTGACCTGAGCTTCGCCAAGATCCGGTTCAGCCCGGAGACCGACCTGGCCCGGCTGCTCGGGCGGCTGGAGTCGCCGCTGGATCGGGCGGTCGTCTGGGGCGCGGTCTGGGACGCCGTCCGGGACGGGGAGGTGCCCGCGATGACCTTCCTCGACCTCGTCCGCAGCTCGCTGGCGGCCGAGACGCACGTCGGCGTGGCGGAGCACATGCTCGGATTCGCCCAGGGCATCGCCGTCAACCGGTTCCTCCCGGTCGACGCGCGACCGGCCGGGCAGGCCGCCGTCGACGACGCCTGCGAGGCCATCCTGGCGCAGGCGACGCCGGGCGGCAGTCTTCAGCTGGCGGCGTTCCGCACCCTGATCAGCGGCATGACCTCGGCGGAGCCGGTACGCGCCTGGCTGGCCGGTCAGGATCTGCCCGCCGGGCTGACCGTCGACGACGAGGTGCGGTGGACCCTGCTCCTGCGGTTGGCCGTCCTCGGCGACCTGACCGAGGCGGAGCTGGACGCCGAGCAGTCCCGCGACGGGACCGCGCGGGGCGCGGTCGAAGCGGCCCGCTGCCGAGCCGCGCGGCCCGACGCGGCGGCCAAGGCGGCCGCGTTCGAGCAGATCGTCCGTGACCGCGAACTGTCGAACCGGATGCTCGAGGCGATCGGCCAGGGCTTCTGGCGGGCCGAGCACTGGGAGCTGACCGACGCGTACGTCGAGCGGTACTTCACCGAGCTGCCCGCGTCGCAGGAATGGCGTTCCGGCTATCTGCTGGCGACCCTCGGCGGGGCGGCCTTCCCGGCGACCGCGGCGTACGCATCCACTGTGGAGGCCGCCGAGCGCATGCTCGCCCAGCCCGGTCTGAACACGCAGTTCGCCCGGTCGATCGCGGACTCCACCGACGACCTGCGCCGGGCCGTACGCCAACGGAACCTGCGATGAGCCGTCGCCGCGTCGGGATCATGGGCGGCACGTTCGACCCGATCCACAACGGCCACCTCGTCGCCGCGAGCGAGGTGGCCGACCGGTTCGACCTGGACGAGGTCGTCTTCGTGCCGACCGGGCGGCCCTGGCAGAAGCCGGACAGCAAGGTCTCGCCGGCCGAGCACCGGTATCTCATGACGGTCATCGCGACCGCGTCCAATCCGCAGTTCACGGTCAGCCGCGTGGACCTCGACCGCGAAGGGCCGACTTACACCGTCGACACGCTGCGCGAACTTCGCGAGGTGTACGGCGCCCAGGCCGAGTTGTTCTTCATCACCGGCGCGGACGCGCTGGCGAAGATCCTCTCGTGGAAGGACGCCGACCAGCTGTTCGAGCTGGCCCATTTCGTGGGCGTGACCCGTCCCGGGTTCGCCCTCAGCGACTCGCACCTGCCGTCGGCGGCGGTCACCCTGGTGCAGGTCCCGGCGCTGGCGATCTCGTCGAGCGACTGCCGGGCGCGGGTCGCCGCCGGGCAGCCGGTCTGGTACTTGGTACCCGATGGTGTCGTGCAATACATCGCAAAGCACCACTTGTACCGTTAAATCGGGCTACGCCCGCGCTGATCGTACGGCAAGGCTAGGGCGATAAGCGTCATATCTCGCAGGTGCGAACGCCGCCACCTGTGAGATCCTGGATATCAGGGAAACGTCCCCGACGGAAGGAACCAGGTGCCAGCATCCGAGCGTGCGGTTGAGATGGCGTTGACCGCGGCCCAGGCCGCGGCGGACAAGAAGGCCGAAGACATCGTCCTGCTCGACGTGGCCGATCAGCTGATCATCACCGACGCCTTCGTTCTCGCCTCCGCGCCGAACGAGCGGCAGGTGCTCGCCATCGTCGACGCGATCGAGGAGAAGCTGCTGGAGCTGCCGGAGAAGGCCAAGCCGGTCCGGCGTGAAGGCGAGCGGTCGGGCCGCTGGGTGCTGCTCGACTACGTGGACATCGTGGTGCACATCCAGCACACCGAGGAGCGTGAGTTCTACGCGCTCGACCGGTTGTGGAAGGACTGCCCACGGATCGAGTTCGTCGACCGGGACCTGGCCGACACCGCGTCATGACCAGTGCGGAAGGTTTGACCGCCGGCACCCGGATCATCCTGTGGCGGCACGGCAACACCGACTGGAACGCCGAGCACCGGGTGCAGGGCCAGACCGATGTGCCCCTCAACGATCTCGGCCGGGAGCAGGCGGCCCAGGCGGCGGCCCGGCTGGCCCCGCTGAAGCCGGACCTGATCGTCAGCAGCGACCTCCAGCGCGCGGCGCGGACGGCGGACGCGTTGGCCGAGCTGACCGAGCTGCGCCCGGAACGCGATGCCCGCCTTCGGGAACGCGCCTTCGGGCTCTGGGAGACCTTCACGACCCCGGAGATCAAGGTGCGCTTCCCCGAGTCCCGGGCGCGCTGGGAGGCGGCCGACCCGGATCCCGGCGACGGCATCGAACCCCTGACCGACCTGGCCAAACGGGTCGGCGAGGTGATCCGGGAGACGGCCGAACGCGTACCGGGCGGGCTGGCGGTGCTGGCCACGCACGGCGGTTCGATCAAATACGGCGTCGCCGCGTTCCTCGGGCTGCCCGAGGACTTCCTGCCCACCCTCGGCTCGATCGGCAACTGCCACTGGGTGGAGCTGCGGGTCGAGTCCAAGAGCCGGTGGCGACTTCAGGCGTACAACGTGAATTGACGCCAGGCCCCCCGGCGAGCCGCCGGGAGTGCAGCCGGTGACCGGACTCCCCCCGTGGGAGTCCGATCACCGATGAGATCACGCCAGGCCGAGGGCCGCCGCCGCGGCGTGCCCGTTGGCGCGGCTGGCGCCGTACGTGTTCATGAACGCCTGGGCGCCCGCCGGCCGCCACTCGGCCGGCCAGCCCATCTCCACGACCACCGTGGGATGCGTGGCCGCGAGCGCCTCGGTGAGCCGGCGCGCCGGCTCGGTGCGGTGGATGTGCCGGCCCACGATCACGATCGGGCGGTCGCCCGCCTTGGCGATGAGCGCGCCGGTGGAGGTCTCCGCCGCGTCCGTGGTGAGCTGCTCGGCGCCCGCCAGGTGCTGCGCGAGGCCCCACGGCACCGGCCCCTCGGCGATGCTGTAGCCCGCGACGAGCTGCACGACCAGCGGGTTCTGGACATCCGCCACCGAACCCTCGACGCGGATCGCCCGCGCGGCGGCCGCGTAGCCCAGATCCGGCTCGATCTCGGTCGGGAACGCGCCCTGCGTCCACGCCGCCAGCTGGGCGTTGCGCTCGGCCGCCTCGGTCAGCCGGTCGAGCGCCAGCTCGCCGCGCTCGACCGCCGCGGCGATCTCGGCGACGACTCGCTCGATCAGGGCCAGGTCGACGTCCGCGCCGATGCACAGCAGGTCGCTGCCCGCGGTGAGGGCCAGCACGGCGGCCCGCTCGATGCCGCCCGCGGCCTGCGCCGCGCCGGCCATCTCCAGCGCGTCGGTCACGATCACGCCGGTGAACCCGAACTCCGCCCGCAGCAGGTCGTGCAGCACGCGCCGGCTGAAGGTCGCGGGCAGATCGCCCGTCAGCACTGGTACGCGAATGTGCGCCGTCATGATCGACTTGACCCCGGCGGCGACAGCGGTGGCGAACGGGGGCAGCTCGCGTTCGCGGAGCACCTGCTCGCTGACGTCGACGGTCGGCAGCCCGAGGTGGGAGTCGCTGACCGTGGCCCCGTGCCCGGGGAAGTGCTTGGCGCAGGCGGCGACGCCGGTCGACTGGAGGCCGACGACGGCCGCGGCGGTGTGCGCGGCGACCTGCGTGGTGGCGGCGCCGAAGGAGCGGGTGCCGATGACCGGGTTGTCGGTGGCGACGTTCACGTCCACCGTGGGCGCGAGGTTGAGGTTCACCCCGGCGGCCCGCAGGTCCTGGCCGATCGCCTGGTAGATGCGGCTGGTGAGGCCGTAGTCGCCGACTACGCCGAGAGCCGCGTTGCCGGGGTAGGGGCTGCCGGTGCGGTGGTAGAGCCGCGTGACGTCGCCACCCTCCTCGTCGAGGCTGAGCAGAACGTCGGGGCGGGCCGCGCGCAGCTGCGCGGTGAGCCGGGCGAGCTGTTCGGGGGATTCGATGTTGTACCCGAACAGGCAGAATCCGGCCAGACCTTCGGATACCAGGTCGACGGCCCATCGGGGGGCGGTGAGGGCTTCCGCGTCGAGCCGTCCGGCGCCGATGCCCGCGCCCGATTCGGTCCGTCCACCGAAGGAGGGGAGCAGGGTCTGCAGGATGAGGCGCCGCAGCCCGGGGTCGATCGTCATCTCGTGTCCCACTGTTCGTCGTGTGCCGGGGTGGACCACCGCCGGTGCGGCGGGGGCCGTGTCGCTGGGCCGGGGGGACGTCCCCACCTACTGAGACGTCGTACCCTTGCCATTAGTGGTAAAGCATTGCCAATCTAATAAGAAACTTTACTAAACGCCAGAGGCTGCCGCCATGTCATCTGCTCGTCTCCCGGGAACCCCCCGTCTCCTGCGCGCTCTCAACGACCGAGCCGCCCTCGAACTCCTGCTGGAGCACGGCCCCCTCACCCGGACCCAGCTCGGCGAACGCACCGGCCTGTCCAAGGTCACCGCATCCCAGCTGGTCGAACGCCTGGAGGAGCGGGGCCTGGTCCGGCGCGTCGGCGAGCAGGCCGGTGGGCGGGGACCGAATGCCCAGCTCTACGCGGTCACTCCGTCCAGTGCCTACGTCGTCGGTGTGGACGTCGGCCCCGACCACGTGGTCGCGGCGTGCGCCGACATCACAGGGTCGATAGTAGGCCGTGTCGAGCACTCCACTCGAGACACCGACGACCCGGTGGGCGTCGTGCACTCGGCGGTCCTCGAGGCCGCCGAGATCGGTGGAGCGGCGCTGAGCGACATCCGCCGGATCGTCCTGGGTACTCCGGGCCTCGTGGACCCGGCGACGGGCGACATCGCCTTCGCCTGGGACCTGCCGCGCTGGCACCGGGGCCTGCTCGCCAACCTGCGGGAAGACCTCATCTCCGACGTGTTCTTCGAGAACGACGTGAACCTGGCGGCCGTCACCGAAGCACACGAAGGCGCGGCGCGCGGCGTCGGCGACTTCCTCCTCGTCTGGATCGACCGTGGTGTCGGTCTGGCCGTGATGCTCGGCGGACGGCTGCACCGCGGCGCGACCGGGGCGGCCGGCGAGATCGGCTGGCTGCCCGTCCCCGGCGCCGATCTGCCTCGGGACGTCAGCAAGCGGGGTGCGAAGGGCGCCTTCCAGGCCATCGCCGGGGCGGACGCGGTGCTGGCCGTCGCCCGTGAACACGGGTTCAAGGGGCGTACGGCGGGTGAGGCGGTCCGGGCCGCCATCGCGGCGGGCACCAAGGGCGGCCCCGTCCTCGACGAGCTGGCCCGGCGGCTGGCGCTGGGCGTCGCCTCCATCGGCGTCGTCCTCGACCCGTCGCTCGTCGTGCTCGCCGGCGAGGTCGGCCAGGCCGGCGGCACGCCGCTCGCCGACCGCGTACAGCACGAGGTCGCCGCGATCTCGGTGGTCTCGCCGCGCGTCGTCGTCTCCGAGGTCGGCGCCGAGCCGGTGCTCCGCGGGGCGCTGCTGACCGGCCTCGACGCCGTCCGCGACCAGGTCTTCGGCTCCACCACCAACTAGCGTTCCCGGCAGATCAGGGATATGCGTGCTTTCGGATCCTTCGGAAGCACGCATATCCCTGATCTGCGCCTATCAAGGTCAGGCGAGGTCGCGGCGGCGGAAGGTGCCGAACGCGGCCGCGAGGACCGCCGCGACCAGCGTCCCGAGCACGGCCGCCCCGTGCCACCACTCGACGTGCCCGTACTCGTCGTAGCCGATGTAGTACTGCAATGAGCCCGTCATCCAGGTGCCGACGTAGGTGGACAGGAACCAGGGTTCCTGCGGTCGGTAGCCCAGCACCTCCATGACGAGGCGCGCACCCGCCTCCCACACGACGGCGTACGCCGTGAGCAGGCCCAAGGCGGCGGCGGTGTGCCGGCCGACGGTGGCGACGCCGAACGAGACCGCGGTGATCATGACCGCCAACGCGATGCCGCGTACGACGAGGACGATCAGGTTGCCGAAGAAGTCGGAGTCGACTCCGCCGACGTAGCCGGTCGCTTGCGCGATGCTGTAGAACGTCGCGACGTAGATCGCCGAGAACACGACCGAGAACAGGCCGATCGAGCCGAGCAGGACGGCCAGCTTCGCCCCCAGGACCTTGACGCGTTCCGGCCGCCACAGCAGCAGATTGGTGGCACCGCCGCTGGCCAGTTCGGCCCCGATGAAGGTGGCCCCGACGAGGAACCCGAACAACGCCAGGTACGCCGCCAGGAACCCGACCAGTGGCCGGATCGACGTCCGGAAGACGTAGGTGTCGTAGAGGAAGTCCTCGGGCTGCTCGACGGTCAACCGGCACGGGCTCGGATACTTCGCCCGGTCGACGGCCGAGGCGCCGGGCTGGCGGGCCGCGACGCATTCGTCGTAGAGCTGCCGGTGGACCTCGTTGTTGGAGTTGGCCTGCACGACCGCGCTCGCCCAGTCGGCCGCCGTCGGCTGACGGCTGCCCGCCATCGTCACGGCCACGGTGACGCCGAAGACGCCGATCATCACGGCCGTCAGGATCTGCACGAACCGCCGGGAGAGCAGACGCTGCAGCTCGGCCCGGATCAGACTGCCCTTCACGCGACGACCTCCATCTCGCCGGACTGGACCCGCACGGCGTCGTCGACCTGCCGGTACGCCCCCGGCAGCGGCCGCGTCGCGGTCAGGTCCAGGAAGACGCTCTCCAGATCGGCGCCGATCGGGGTGAGCTCGGTCAGCCACACCTCGGCGCGGCCGAGCGCCTCACTGATCGTGGCGGCGTCGGCGACCCCGGCCACGACCAGGTGGCCGTCGGTCGCCGAGACGGTCAGGCCCGCCCCTTCGAGCACTTCCCGGGCCCGGTCCGGCTGCTTCACGCGTACCAGATATTCGCCCTTGGAATGCTCGGCGAGCACGTCGCCGACGGGCCCGGCGACGACGCGGCGGCCGCGCGAGATGATCGTGACGGTGTCGCAGACCTGCTCGATCTCGCTCAGAATGTGGCTGGAGACCAGGACTGTGACGCCCTCGGCGGCGAGGTCGCGCAGGAGCGTGCGCATCTCGTGGATGCCGCCCGGGTCGAGCCCGTTGGCCGGCTCGTCCAGAATGAGCAGTTCCGGGGCCTTGAGCAGCGCGGACGCGACGGCGAGCCGCTGCTTCATGCCGAGGGAGAAGGTCTTGACCCGCTCGTCGGCCCGATCCCGCAGGCCGACCCGCGTGAGCACCTCGTCCACCCGGGGAGCGCCCACCCCGCCCGCGGTCGCGAGCAGCGCCAACGTCTTACGGGCGGTGAAGTTCCCGAAGAACGCCGGGCTCTCCACGATCGCCCCCACCCGGTGGGCGACCTGCGCGTACTCGCTGCTCGGCCGGCCCAGCACGGTCATCTCACCGGCGTCGGCGCGGACCAGCCCGAGCAGCGTGCGCAACGTCGTCGTCTTCCCTGAGCCGTTCGGCCCCAGGAAGCCGTGCACCTGGCCCGCGTCGACCGTCATGTCGAAGCCGGCCAGGGCGACCTTCCCGCCGCCGCGCAGCCGGCGGAAGGTCTTCCGCAGTCCGCGTATCTCGATCACCGCTGTCATGCCCGCTATGACGTCCACGGGCGCACCGCGAGTTTCCAGCCGATCGGCTGATTTCTGTGCCTCGCTACGATGGCCGCTGTGATCGAGCACGTTCGACGGACGTCCGCGCTGCCCGAGGCCGCGGCGTCCGTCGCGCTCCTCGGTGGCTTCTTCCTCCTCGGGTACGCCTGGCGGGCGCCGGACCGGTTCGTCCTGTGGGTCCTCGCCGGCTTGGCCGCGCTCGCCCGCCTGCTCGTGCGGCGGCGTCGGAAGCGGCTGCAGACCGGTTCGTGGCGGCCGGTCCCCGGCGGCGGGTTCGAGGCGCCTCGTCAGGCGTCTCTGCGGTTCTGGAGCTGGCTGTCGTTCGTCGCCTTCGGTTCGGCGCTGGCCGCGTACTACGGCGGCGTCGTCCGGACCGGTGGCCCGTACGCCGAGCTGCCGCCGGAGACGGTGTTCTGGCCCGCGGCGTTCGCCTTCGGCTGGTACGTGCGCGAGTGCCTGCGCCCGTCGGGGCTGCTGGCGACTTCGGCAGGGGTGACGGTGGGGCGGCGGCACATCCCCTGGCCCGGCCTGGCGGCGGCGCTGCTCGACGGCGACAACCTCGTCCTCGAACTCGCCGACGGCCCCGGCCTCCGGCGGGCCGTGCAGAGTCGCGTCCTCGTGGACACCACCCAGTACGCCGTCCCCGCGGCCGAACTCCATTGGCTGATTCAGCATTATCTGCTGTTTCCGGGCGACCGAGAGCGGATGCACACCCTGCCGACCCGGGCGTACTCGCTTGCGGGGTAGCTGATTTGATAGCCCCGTGGCCCACGATCAGCTTCCCGACCTGCCCGCCGCGGACGACCCGGATCTGGCCGTCGCGGCCGACCATGTGGTCGTCACGCGCTCCGGCCAGCACCTGCTGCGTGACCTGACCTGGCGGGTCGAGCTGGACGAACGCTGGGTCGTGCTCGGCCCCAACGGCGCCGGGAAGACCACGCTGATCAACCTGGCCGCCGGGCGTACGCACCCGACGAGCGGCACGATGCACGTCCTGGGCGAGCGGATCGGCCGGACCGACCTGCACGAGCTGCGTACGCGGGTGGGTTTGTCGACCGCGGCGCTGGCCGAGACGATTCCGGCCGACGAGGCCGTCCGCAATGTGGTCGTCACCGCCGCCTGGTCGGTCATGGGCCGGTGGAAAGAGGACTACGACCCCGGCGACCTGGCGCGCGCCGAGGCGCTGATGACGCAGTTCGGTGTCGGGCACCTGGCCGAGCGGCTTTATGGCACCCTCTCCGAGGGCGAGCGCAAGCGCGTGCAGATCTCGCGAGCGCTGATGACCGATCCCGAACTCCTGCTCCTGGACGAGCCGGCCGCCGGCCTGGACCTGGGTGGGCGCGAAGACCTCGTCGGCCGGCTCGCCCGAGTCGCGGCCGACCCCGACTCCCCGGCATTGGTGCTGGTCACGCACCATGTGGAGGAGATTCCGCCGAACTTCACCCACGCGATGCTCCTGCGTCAGGGCGAGATCGTGGCGGCCGGGCTGCTCGACGAGGTGATCACCGGCGACAACCTGTCGGCGACTTTCGGCGTCCCCTTGAAGGTGAGTCATGAGGACGGGCGGTTCAGCGCCCGGGCGTCTTGACGCCCTTCCAGCCCGGGGACACCGTCGTACGCCGTGAGGTGATCCGGGGCGAACTGTGGTTCGCGTCGCCGTCGATCTGCGTGCAGGACGACGGGGAGCTGCTGGTCACCTATCTGCCGACCGGCAGCCCGTTCGCGTTCCCGGACGGCGAGTTCCCGGCCGGACGGCATCCGTGGGACGTCGCCGGGCATCGCAGCTGGCAAGGGCACGGCCTGCTCTCGCTGCACTGGACGGGCGTCGACCACGCGGTCTTCGTGTTCTGGAAGGGCCCCGAGCGGCGGTTCACCGGGTGGTACTTCAACCTGCAGGACGCGCCGCGGCGTACGCCCATCGGCTTCGACACGCTCGACCATGAGCTGGACCTCGTCTGGCCGGACGGCGCGCCGACCTACGAGTGGAAGGACGTCGAGGAGTTCGGCCGCACCGGCGAACTGCGCTACCCGGGCCGGGTCGCCGAGATCCAGGCCGAGGGCGACCGGATCGCCGCCCGGCTCGACGCGGGGGAGCGCTGGTGGGACGACAGCTGGGCGACCTGGGAGCCCGACCCCGCCTGGACGCCGCGTACGCTGCCCGCCGGCTGGGCTTCGGTGCCGTTCGAGAACCGCTGACGGCGGCTTGCGTGGACGCGGGATGATCAGTGCATGCGGACCATCCTGAACGTCCTGTGGTTCATCTTCGGCAGCGGCTTCCTGCTCGCTCTCGCGTACGCCTTCGCCGGTGTGCTCTGCTTCATCTTCATCGTGACGATCCCGTTCGGGGTCGCCTCGTTCCGGCTGGCCCGCTATGCGCTGTGGCCGTTCGGCTACACCATCACCGAGAAGCCGAGCGCCGGCGTCGCGTCCACCATCGCCAACGTGGTCTGGTTGATCATCGCGGGCTGGTGGCTCGCCCTCACCCACATCGTGACGGGCATCGCGCAGTGCCTGACCATCATCGGCATCCCGTTCGGCATCGCGAACTTCAAGCTGGTGCCGGCCGCGCTGTGGCCGCTGGGCCGCGAGATCACCGCCATCCCGTGATCGCTGGGGCGCTGGCGCGCTTGGGCGCTGGATCAGGGTTCTCGGTCGAATCTTGGGGCAAGATTCGACCCGGAACCCTGATCCAGCGCCGACGACGGCGGGTCGCGACGGGGCATGTGGCATGAGAATCGGCCGAACGGATGATGTTGCGGTCGCCACAACGTGAGGAAAGCTCCCGGGAAAGTTCGCCAAAAGTTTCCCGGAGGCGTCGCACGTGGGACGGAAACGTTTCCAACATGGGACTCACACCGGTCCGGCCACCGTCCGGACCGTCGCCGACCTGGCGGGAGTCTCGATCGCGTCCGCCAGCCGGGTGCTGAACGGACTGGGTGGCAGCCCTGAGCTGTCCGCCCGCGTCAAGGCGGCGGCCGAACGCGTCGGCTATGTGCCGAACGCCATCGCACGCTCGCTGCAGGCGCAGCGTACGGGGCTGATCGGGCTGGCCGTGGCGGACATCGGCAACCCGGTCTACGTGCAGATGATGCGTGCGATCGAGCAGGAGATCGCCGGGTCCGGCCGGCAGCTGCTCATCCAGGCGACCAACGCGCATACGGCGAACGAGACCGAACTGCTGCGCGGGCTGGCCCGGCGCTACGTGGACGGCCTGATCATGTCGCCGCTGCGGGTCACCGAAGCGCACCTGCACGAACTGGGGCGTACGGCGGTTCCGGTGGTCGTCGTCGGTCAACTACCCGACGAGACGCCGATCGACAACGTCCGGGCGGACTCCATCGCCGGTGTCGGCCTCGGCGTCGACCACCTCGTCGGCCTGGGGCGTACGCGGATCGTCCTGATCAACGGCGCCCCGGACACGGTGCCGGGGGCGCATCGCGACGCCGGATTCCGGGCCGCGCTCGCCAAACACGGCCACGAACCGGTCGGCGTGGAGAACGGCGACTTCACCTTCGACGCCGGACTTCAGGCGACTCGGCGGCTGCTCACACGCACCCGTCCGGACGCCATCTTCGCCGCCAACGATCTCATCGCCGCCGGTGCGCTGCACGCGCTGCTGGAGGCGGGCATTCGCGTACCCGAGGAGGTGGCGCTGGTCGGCATGGACAACACCGACATCGCTGAGCTCACATTCCCCCGGCTGACCAGCGTCGACCTCGGCGCGGCGGCCCGTGGCCGCAAGGCGGCCCAACTTCTGCTGTCCCGTCTGGACGATCCGTCGCTGCCCGCCCGCCGGGAGAGCATCGCCCCCGCGCTCGTCCGCCGGGAGTCCGCATGACGGCCGTCCTCGAAGAAACCCCGCGCGCGACGCGTCAGCCATCGCGTGATCAGAACAAGCGTTTCGCGTACCTCCTGTTGTTGCCGGCACTGCTCCCGGTCGTGATGCTGTCCGCGGCGCCCTTGCTCCGCGGCGTGTTCCTGGGCTTCACCGACGCGCGGGCCGGGCGCAACGTGGACATCACCTTCACGGGCCTGGAGAACTACCGCGAGCTGGTGGCGGACACCCAGTTCTGGGACGCGTTCAAGGTGGGCCTGATCTGGGCCTTCGCGGTGACGATCCTGCAGTTCGGGTTGGGCCTGGGCCTGGCCGGGCTGCTCAATCAGCCGCTGCGGCTGCGCTGGCTGGCGCGGACGCTGGCGCTGGTGCCGTGGGCGATGCCGCCGGTCGTGGTCGGCATCATGTGGAAGCTCGTCTACCACCCGGACGCGGGCATGCTGAACGAGGCGTTCTCCCGGGTGGGCCTGGACGGGTTGCGGCACAACTGGCTGGGTGACTTCAGCACCGCGCTGCCCGCGGTCATCCTGGTCGGGATCTGGGCCGGGCTGCCGCAGACGACGATCGTCCTGCTGGCCGGGCTGCAAGGCGTGCCGCGCGAACTGCACGAGGCGGCGCAGATGGACGGCGCCGGCGCGATCCGCCGGTTCCGGGCGGTCACCTGGCCCGCGCTCGCGCCGGTCGTCGTGGCGATCACCAGCCTGGACTTCATCTGGAACTTCAACTCGTTCGGCCTGGTCTACGTCCTGACCGGGGGCGGGCCGGGCGGCAAGACGATGCTGCCCATGCTGTTCGCCTACGAGGAGGCGTTCCGTTACGGCCATTACGGGTACGCCGCCGCGCTGGGCAACGTCATGGTCCTCATCATCGTCGCGCTCCTCGCGGTGTACCTGCGCCGCCGGCTCCGGGAGGCAAACTGATGCGCCGATCCAGTGTGCCTGCGGTGAAAACGTTTAAAAGAGTCGCTCAGTATCTGACTCTCGGCCTCTACCTGGTCTTCCTCGGCTTCCCGCTGGTCTGGCTGCTGTCGATCAGCTTCAAGGAGCCGCGCGAGATGGTCGAGCTGCACC
>JABFYB010000134.1 GCA_013361475.1 Hamadaea sp. | reverse complement strand
CGGCCAGGTCCTCGACGGAATAGCGTCGGAAGTGCGGAGAATCCGGGCGGATCCACGGATGGCCGTCGGCCGGGTCCCACAGGTGGACGTGGCAGTCGATCACGGTGGCTCCTCGCATCCGGCCGGCGTACGCCGGTTGACACGTCGCCACCGGCTCGTGAATTGTAGTCATCGGTAATCGATCAGCGATTTGGAGACTCGGTGTCCGTCATACCGACCGCCCCCACGGTGTCCGCGACCCGCACCCTGACCACGCCGCCCACCTGGGCGGTCCTCGAACGAGACCTGTTCACCGCGCTGGACTCCGCCTGGCGTGTGTTCACCGAGCGCTACACCGAAGCCGACGGCCGGCTGATCTTCCGCGACACCCTCGGCGTCGGGCTCGACGGGCGCGACGGCGTCGACGACTTCTACGAGCCGTTCTTCAACTGGCCCACGCTGCACCTGCTCGGCGGCGGCCAGGACATCCTGGACGCGGCCCACCGCCACTGGCGCGCCGTCACCGGCCAGCTCGCCGGGATGGGCATGCTGCACGAGGGCATGGAACGCGGCTACGACTGGTTCCACCAGGGCGAGGGGATGCTGCTGTTCTACGGGCTCTGCCTGGCCCGCCCCGACGACGCCGAACTACGGGCGCTCGCCACCCGGTTCGCCGACTTCTACCTGCCCGGCGGACCCAACTACGATCCGGCGTACCGGGTGATCCGGGCGCCCCACAACGGCTCCGAAGGACCGCGCTGGGGATTCAGCGACGAAGAGGCGTACTTCCCGTGGAGCCTCGCGCTGCGTCCCTACGGGCTGCCGCTGGACTGGATCGACGAGGCCGCCCCCTTCGATGAGCTGGCCGAATCGCCCGACCGCGCCCGTGCCTACGGTCGTGCGATGTGGGACCGCATGGGCCGCGGCGACACCCTGGTCAACCTCGCGTCGACCAGCCTTGCCGCCAACGCGTTCCTGCTCACCGGCGACCGCCGCTACGCGGACTGGGTCGCCGAGTACGCCGGCGCCTGGCGCGACCGGCTCACCGGCTCCGAAGTGCTGCCCGACAACGCCGGGCTGACCGGCGTCGTGGGGGAGTACCTCGACGGGCGCTGGTACGGCGGCCACTACGGCTGGTCCTGGCCCCACGGCCTGCACTCGGTCGGCATGGCGGCCCTCGTCGGCGCGGCCAACGCTCTGCTGGTCACCGGCGACCCCGGTTACCTCGACCTCGCCCGCAACCCGCTCGACGTCACCATGCGCCACGGCGAGCAGCGCACCGCCGCGCAGATGGGCACCCTCGGCCGTCGCTGGCGGCCACACCTGGCCGCGATGCCGGCCGACACGACGTTCATGATCCCCCAGCGCCGCGACGACACCGGCTGGTTCGACTTCACGATCATGCCCAACCAGCTGACCGTCTCCCTGTGGCAGCTGACCCGGGACCCGGCCGACCACGACCGCGTCGAGCGACTGCGCGCCCTGTCCGCCTGGGACTGGACGGCGGTCCACACCCAGCGCCTCAAAGACGAGGCCGGGCACGAGGAACCCTGGTGGGAATACCTCGCCGGACGCAACCCCGAGTTCCCCGAACGCATGCTGCGCAGCGCGCTCGCCACGTGCGCGGCCAAAGTCGCCCAGATCGAGAACGATCCGGTCGACCCCGCGACCGGACCGGACACCTTCGGCATCCACCACTGGCAGGACCACAATCCGGTCCTCACGGAGGCGCTGCTGCAGCTGACCACCGGCTCGCCACAGGTGCTCTACAACGGCGGGCTGGCCCACCTGCACGTCCGCTACCACGACGCCGACACCCATCAGGCCGGGCTCCCGGCCGACGTGGCCGCCCTCGTCTCCGACATCGACCCCGGGCACACCGTGATCGAGTTCGCGAACCTCGGCGGAACACCACGGTCGGTCATCGTCCAGGCCGGCACCTACGCCGAACACCGTCTCGACACCGTCAGCGTCGACGACCAGCCGGCCCACCCCGTGGACGGCCGCTACCTGACCGTGCGACTGCCCGCCCAGACCCAGGTACGCGTCACGCTGACCATGACCCGGCGAGCCGACCCGCCCACCTACCGACGTCCCTGGGATGACCAATGATCACGCTGCCCCGGCTCGGCATCGGCACCGCACCACTGGGCGGCCTGTTCACCGAAGTCGGCGACCTGGACGCCGCGGCCACCGTCCAAGCGGCCGCCCACGCCGGCCTCACCTTCTTCGACACCGCCCCCCGCTACGGACACGGACTGGCCGAGACACGCCTCGGGCGCTACCTGCCGGCGGCTGGGATCACCGAACCGGTCATCTCGACCAAGACCGGCTGGCTGCTACGCCCGACCGGCGAACCCGGCGGGCCGACGCAGGTGGTGCCGGACTGGAGCGAACGCGGCATCCGCGAATCCCTGGAATCCAGTCTCGAACGCCTCGGCCGCTCCCGAGTGGACGTGCTCTACCTGCACGACCCCGACGACTTCCCCGACGAGGTACGCCGAACGGCGTACCCGGCGGTGCGCCGACTGCGCGACGAGGGTCTCGTGGGCGCCATCGGCTTCGGCATGAACCACAGCGGCCCACTGGCCGCGTACGTCGCCGAATTCGAGGTGGACGTCGTCCTCATCGCGGGCCGACTGTCCCTGCTGGACCACGACGCGTTGCACACGCTGCTCCCCGTCTGCCACCAGACCGGCACCGCTGTGGTCGTCGGCGGCGTGTTCAACACCGGCCTGCTCGCCGACCCCAACCCCGACGCGATGTTCCACTACCGTCCGGTCCCGCCGGACGTCCTGGCGCGGGCCCAGCGGTGCGCTGCGATCTGCGCCGAGTTCGGCGTACCGCTGGCCGCGGCGGCGATACAGTTCCCGCTGCGGCACCCCGCGGTCAGCTCCGTCATCGTCGGCTGCCGCTCCGCCGACGAAGTGGTACGCAACGTGGACGCGTACCACTGGGAGATCCCGGACCAGCTGTGGCAGCGGCTGGCCGACGAAGATTTCGTCCCACGTGACCTCGTGGACTCCTGGAGAAGATGACGCCATGCCGATGCAGCCCTGGTTCCCGGACGCCAAACTGGGGATCTTCATCCACTACGGGATCTACGCGGTCGACGGCGTGCCCGAATCGTGGGCCATGTACACCGGGGAGGTCTCCCGGGCGGACTACCTGGCCCAGATCGACGGGTTCACCGCCGAGCACTACGACCCACAGGCTTGGGCCGACCTGTTCGCGCGAGCCGGAGCGCGCTACGCCGTGCTCACCGCTCGCCACCACGACGGCTTCGCGCTGTGGGACACCGCCTACGGGACCAACAACGTAGGCCGTGACCTGATCGGCCCCTACGCGCAAGCCTTGCGCGACAAGGGTTTGAAGGTCGGCCTGTACTACTCGCACTCCGACTGGACCCATCCCGACTACGCCACTGTCCGCAGTACCGGCGCAGCCAAGTACGTCAACGACAACCGGCTGTCCGCGCCGCCGGAAGGCGGCGAAGACCCGGCGGCGTGGCGACGCTTCCTCGCGTACCGCGACGGGCAGGTGGGCGAGCTGATGGACCGCTACCGGCCCGACCTGCTGTGGTTCGACGGCGAATGGGAACGGGCCGAAGAGCAGTGGGGGATCGACAAGCTCGCCGACCAGATCCTGGCCGTCAACCCGCAGACCGTGCTCAACGCGCGCATGCTGTCGCGCGGTGACTACGCCACCCCCGAGCAGGGCGTGCCGATCACGCCACCGGACGGGCCGTGGGAGCTGTGCCTGACGATCAACGACTCGTGGGGCTACCAAGGCCGCGACACCAACCACAAGTCGGTCCGGCAGCTGGTGCGCTACTTCGCCGAGGCCATCGGCGCCGGCGGTAACCTCCTGCTCGACGTCGGCCCCACCGCCGACGGGCGCATCACACCCGAACAGACCGCGCGCCTGGAAGGCTTGGGCGGCTGGATCGCCGCACACGCCGAGGCCGTCTACGGTACGACCGCGGGCCTGCCCGCCGGCCACCACTATGGACCCAGCACCCTTTCCGCCGACCGGCGCACCCTCTACCTCTACCTGTTCGATCAGCCCCGCGAAACGGTCGCGGTCCGCGGTCTGCGCTCTGCCATCCAGCGGGTACGCGTGGTGGGGCGCGACGCCGAACTGGCGCATCGCCGGGACGGCGGCCTCGGCGACGTGCCCGGCGTGACGTGGATCGACGCCCCCGCCGCCGCCGACCTCGACGAGTACGCCACCGT
>JABFYB010000736.1 GCA_013361475.1 Hamadaea sp. | reverse complement strand
AGATCTTGCCCGGCCACCCCGCTCGTCGGTAGGCACAACACCCATGAGGTCCACCCCACCCCGATCCCTCGCCGTCGCCGTGAGCGCGGTCCTGGCGTTCGGCGGGCTGTCGGCGTACGCGCCGGCGGGTTCCGCCGCCGCACCCGACCCGCTGCGACGCGTCATCGTCACGCTGGACGGAGCGGCCGCCGCGACCGCGGCCCCGGCCGGCTCGCTCCGCAACGCCCGTGGCGCCGGTGCCGACCAGGTCGGCCAGGCCCGCCGGGCACTGTCCGACCGGCAGCACGCCTTCCTCGCCACCGCTCGGGGCAAGGGCGTGCATCCCAAGGCGGAACACCAGTTCACGCTCCTCGTCAACGCGGTCGCGATGACCGTGCCGGCGTCGGAGGTGGCCACGCTCGCCAAGGTCCCCGGCGTCACCGGCGTCTTCGACAACCTGCGTGTACGCGCGTACACCGATGTCAGCGTGCCGCTCATCGGCGCGACCGACGTGTGGCAGGAGCAGGACCCGAGCGGTACGCCGGCCACCGGAACCGGAGTGACCGTCGCCGTCATCGACAGCGGCGTGGACTACTCGCATCCGGACCTCGGCGGCGGGTTCGGGCCCGGGCACAAGGTCGTCGGCGGCTACGACTACGTGAACGACGACGCCGATCCCATGGACGACAACGGCCACGGCACGCACGTCGCGGGCATCATCGCCGGCCAGGCCGCGCAGCCCGGTGGGATCACGGGTGTCGCACCCGGTGCTCGGCTCTTGGCGTACAAGGTGATGAACGACCAGGGCTTCGGCGAGACCGAGGACATCGTCGCGGCGATCGAGGCCGCGAGCGATCCCGCGAACCCGAACCGCGCGGACGTGATCAACATGAGCCTGGGCGGGTACGCGGACGGCTTGGACCCGCTGGGCTTGGCGGCGTCGGCCGCGAGCGCGGCCGGGATCGTCGTGGTGGCCGCGGCCGGCAACGACGGACCCGGCGCGATGTCCGTCGGCAGCCCCGCCGCGGCGGACGGGGTCATCGCGGTCGGCGCCTCGGTCAGCAACCTGCGGCTGCCGGTGGTCTACCGCGACGGCGTCAAGGTGCAGACCTACCGGGGCCAGATCTCGGCCAACCCGGCGGCGAGCCCGGTGAGCGCGCCGGTCGTCAGCATCGGCTACGGAACGCCGGAGGAGATCGACGCCGCCGGCGACCTGCACGGCAAGATCGCCCTGCTCAACGGCTATGTCGCGCACACCTTCTACGACCTGTGGCAGGAGCAGATCGACCTCGCCAAGGAGCTGGAGAAGCGCGGTGCGCTGGCGCTGCTCGGCGGCCAGGACGCGACCGGGGGACCGGTGCTCGCCGCCACCTCCGGGGTGCCCGCGACCGCCTCGACCGGGAAGATCGCCGCGCGGCCCGGCGTGACCGAGTCCGGTGACCTCTACCGGATGGACTCGCTGGTCGTGCTGGGCATGGACGAGACGCAATATCCCGAGCTGGCGGCGTTGCTGGCCCAGGGACCGGTGACGTTGCAGATCCGGAGCGAGGACGCGACCGACCAGATCGCGTCGTTCTCCTCGCGCGGCCCGTCGCTGCGGTGGGGGCTGAAGCCGGACATCGTGGCGCCCGGCTACGAGATCCGCTCGACCGTCCCGACCAGCCTGTTCGGGCCGGGCCAGTACCGCCTGTCCGGCACCTCGATGGCCGCGCCGCACGTGGCGGGCGCGGCGGCGCTGCTGCGTCAGCTGCACCCGGACGAGTCCGCGTCGCAGATCTCGGCCTCGCTGATCGGATCGGCGAAGCCGTTGTCGACCGGACCCACCACGTCGGGCGCGGGCCGGTTGGACGTCGCGGCGGCGGCTCGGACCGTGCTGTCCGCAACCCCGTCGACCATCTCGTACGGGCTGGCCGACCTGTCGTCCGGCACCGTCGGCGGAACCCGCACCGTGACTGTCCGCAACGAATCGCCGAAGCCGGTGGCCGTGCGGCTCGCCACGAGCAGCCGCGACGTCTCCGTCAAGCCGGACCGGGTCACCGTTCCGGCGAACGGCACCGCCACCGTGACCGTGACGCTGAAGGCCAAGCGCCCGACGGCCGACACGGAGATCTCCGGGTACGTCACGGCGACCTCGTCGGCCGGCCAGGTCACCATCCCGTACCTGCTGGTGGTGCACCCGCTCGTCGTGCAGGCGTCACCGGACCCCAGCGACGGGCACTCGACGGTCTGGGTGCAGTCCTGGACCGGGCTGACCGCCCCGCCGGTGATCACAGTGGACGGTCCGCGCGGCCGGTCGTACCGGGTGACCACCCAGCCGAACGCGTCCGGTGGCTACGTCGCCATCCTCGACGAGTCGGCGGACGGGGCGTACGCCGTGACGGCGCAGGCCACGGCGGTGTCCGGTCAGCGGCTGATCGGCTGGGGCGGCTTCGAGGTGACGCCGGAGTCCACGCGGGGATCGGCATGGCAGCCGATCGGCCCCTACAGCGGCGGCGGCTTCCTCGCCACCGGCCCGTCCGGCACCGGGATTCTCGCGACGGAGAACACGACGTCCCCATGGGTCACCGGGGACCAGGGCGCCACCTGGAAGCAGTCCGCGCGGCTGCCCATCAGCGGCGCGTCCGGCCTGCTCGAACCCGTCGCCGACGCGGCCAACCCCGACCGGATGTGGTACGCCGTCAACGACCCCATGACGGGCGGGCGGATTCTGCGTACGGACGATCGTGGGAAGACCTGGGAAACGCTGCCGCTGCCCGCCAACGGCTGGATCGGGCAGCTCGTCTCGGACGCGCAGACCAAGGTGCTGGTCGCCCTCGTCGGGGACAGCCGGCTCCAGGTCAGCTGGAACGGCGGCGACAGCTGGACGGCGTACGACACCGGGGTGGCCGAGCCGGTCACGAAGATCGGTCTGGGCAACGGAGACCTCTACCTCGGCACCGCGAGCGGCGTGTGGAAGCGGCCGGGCATCCTCGACGCCGCGGTCAACGTCTACTCGAACACCCGGTACGTCTCGCAGTTGGTCGCCGACGACGGCGTGGTGGCGGTCCTGGTCGGGCAGACCGGCGTGGTGGGCTCGCACGACGGCGGCCAGACCTGGAACACCTTGTACGCCAAGTCGTTCGGCCCGTACGAACTGCGCCAGTCCGGCGGCGACCTCTACGTCATCACCTACATCGGGGACGGCCTGATCGGGCACGACCACGGGCGTACCTGGGAGAGGATCGAACCGCCGTCGCGCGCGGACGTCGACCGGGACTTCGACCACTGGGGGCAGTCGACCGTCGTCACCAACACCGCCGGGGTGTACGCCCGGACCGGTTCGGGCTACCAGCGGCTGGGCGTGCAGTCGGCGTCCGTGACCGATCTGACCGTGGCGGGGACCGAGCTGATCGCCGGGACCGGCAACGGGATCTACCGCACCACGACCTCGACGACCAGCCCCGAGTGGGGTGCGGCCGACGGCGAGGGATACGTCGGGGCGGAAGTCCCGCTGGTGGCGGTCTCGCCGCAGGACCCGAAGGTCGTGTGGAAGGTCCGGACCAACGCCTTCGGCGGCTTCGACGTGGATCGCAGCGGCGACGGCGGGGCCACCTGGGAGACCAAGGGCCACCAGGAGGGCATCCCGCTCGCGCTGCTCGTGCACCCGGCCGACCCGGACCGCGTCTCGGTCAGCTGGGGCCGCATCGACGCGGTCGCGACCTTCAGCACCGTCGACGGTGGCCAGACCTGGAAGAACCTCTACCAGGACCGGTACGCCACCGCGCTCGCCGGCGACCCGGCCAAGCCGAACCGCATGTGGTACGGCACGCCCGAAGGGCTCTACCGGTCCGACGACGGGGGCGTGACCTCGACGAAGGTCCTCGATGGGCAGGTCACCGCGATCTCGTTCGACGGTCGCCGGATGGTCGTCGGGGGATCGCAGCTGTGGTCGAGCACCGATGGGGGAGCCACTTTCCGAGCGGGCGACGCCGGGCCGCTGGACCTGTGGGTCTCCGACATCGTCCAGGTCAACGGCGTGTACTACGCCGCGACGACCAGCTACTCGGCGTACGGGGTGCTCAAGGGCGGGCGTGGCGTCCTGCGTAGCACCGACGGTGGGCGTACGTGGCACAACGTGTCGAACGCGCTCCAGAACCTCGACGTGCTGTCGCTGGCGGTCAGCGCCGACGGGAAGTGGTTGTTCGCCGGTACGCGAAACGGCGGCGTCCACCGGCTCGCTCTGAGCTGAGTTCCCTG